>RFHN01000011.1 GCA_003695835.1 Armatimonadota bacterium | reverse complement strand
TGATTGGGACGCCATCCACCTCGACCCGGACGTAACCATCCACATGCACGATCCGTTCGATACCTACGAATTTCTCAAATAGCGTCACGAGCGGCCGGTGACTTGCTTCACGGCTTTCGCAATCTGCGCATCCGAGATCCGAGTAACGCCTTCCTTTGTCAGCGTCATCGCAACCGGAAGAACGAGGTCGAGCCCGCCCGTAGCGGTATCGAGCGAGGCGGCAATGTCCAGCATGGTGAGCGCCTCGACAAGCACCTCGTCCAGCGGTCGTTTGTCGAACGGCCCTTTGACGCGCGACACGTAATCAAAGACCCCGCGGATCCGCTCCGATCCAGAGCCAGCCGCGCCGAACTCGTCGTTCTCGAATCGCGCTCCGAGGACGTCGTAGAGATAGATGCCGAAATCATCAGTTCGCGGGTCGTACGCGCTAATGAGCGGCAAGAACATACCAACCCCGTCCAGGGCGAACTCCAGATTGCTGCCCAAGGCGCGAGTGACTTCTTGCAGTTTGCCTTCGAGGCTCAAATCCTGCAGCTGCGTTCGTGCGTAGTACTTGAACGCATGGCGCAGGTAGCGAGCGATCTCGATACTCCGCGCAAAGGAGCCTGAAATCGCCATGACCGTGCAGTCGTCCAGCGGGATGATCTTGTCGGCGCGATCGTACATGATGTAGTTCGCCATCGTGGCGCGACGATCCCCGAGGTTCAGGATCCCCTGGTCGTAGCGGAGCGCCAAAACCGTCGTGCCGTGCACGCCCTCGACGTCTGCGCCAGACGGCTTCGACATCGTGTTCGGATAACCCACAAGCTGCGCGAACGAGGCAGGACGATCGGCAAAAGCGTTCATTGCCGGCAAGTATAGTCCTTCTCGGTCTACTCGCCGCTGCGCTGGCGATACTTGCGCGCCTGATCGGGGTCCACTTTCCGCAAGCGCTTCAACAGCTCGTTGTCCTCGCCCGGCTTGGGCACGGTGCGCTTGGTCGGGCCGTCCTCGTCAGCCGGTTTCCGGTCTGGAGGCGGCAGGTCGCGCTCGCGGCGCTGGGCCTCAAGCGGTTGGTTCCACGGGAAGTTCGACGACTTCATCACTCTTTAGTACGATTCGGCGCCAACCAACGGTTCGGATTTTGTCCGGAAAATCGCGGACATACTCGCCGCGGAGCCGCGCGCGAGTGGTCGCGGGTGGCTGGGTCATCGCATCGAGGACGCGGGTCTCGGGGACGATGGTTTGGATCTCTTGCACCGATCCGAGAGCTTCGAACAGGCTCTCAGACGGGTCCACGTTCGAGTACGCCAGGTCCACTGCCCGCAGATAGTCAGCGTCCGCGCTCTCGCCAGCCGCCTGCTCGAGAAGCCGTCTCTTCGCAACCCAATCCACGCGATCGGCCAGTCGTTCCACATCTTCCTCCAGGTCCACGAGCGCCAGTCGCCACTCAGAGAGCACCCAATCCGTCTCCGCGTCTCGCCCCTTGAGAAACCTCTCCGCGCCCGCGAGGTACGACTCCATGAGGTCCAGCGGCGTCGTCCAGCTTCCCCCTTCCAACTCGATCCGCATCTTGGCGTCGAACGCCTTGGAGAGTTTCGCCATTGCCCGAACGGGATCGGCGAGCATCCGCGTCGGCGCTTCTCCCATCTCGAACAGATCGAGAACAAGAGCCGTCATTCCGACCTTCATCGCTGTACACCATTGCATTCGGTTTGCGTCGCCGACGATCACATGCAATCGCATCCAGCGGGAGCGATCGGCGTGCGGTTCGTCTCGAGTGTTGAAAAGGGGACGGCGATAGAGGGTGTCCACCGACGCCAAGACCGAAAAGAACTCGGCTCGCTGACTCAATTGGTAAGGACAAGGCTCGCCCGTTTCGCTTCCGACTTTTCCTCCGCCGACGAGCAGCTGCCGAACGACCAAGAACGGCACGAGAGACCGGATCAGCGTGGCAACGTCCTCGGTTCTCCTCATCAGGTAGCTCTCGTGTGTGCCGTACGCCGCTCCGTGGAAGTCCGTATTGTTCTTGTAAATCGTCACTGCGCGTCCCGTTCTCTGAGAGTAAGCCTTCGCCGCCGCAAGCACGATCCGCTCGCCCGCCGCATCGTGGGAGACGAGATCCATCAACCGGTCGCATTCCGGTGTGGCGTACTCGGGGTGCCCATGGTCATTGTAGAAACGCGCCCCGTTCGTGAGGACACGGTCCGCGCGATCTACTCGTGCCTCCCGCCCCTCGTCCCACTGTGCGTCCTGTGGGTCGGTCTCGAGGTGGTCGGCGACGAAGCCCCGGAGATCGGCGAGAGGCGACTCGAGAGCGTAATCCCATCCGACGAACGCGTCGCCTTGGTGGCACGCGACGAGTTCGGCGGCATCCTGCATCTGGTCGGCCGGCGTTCTGCCCTCGATCGCCACTCCGTATTCGGTTTCGATCCCGCAAAGGCGCACGGTAGGGAAGGGTACCGGATGGAGCGCGTGCGTTTACTCGCCCGCGCTTGACTTCGCGCTCGCAAGCAGAGTCGGAATGAGGAACACAGGGAAGGGTCCGAACCGCCAGAACACATCTGGGGAAAGCAACTCCGCGAGTACGGCCCGACCGGGAGTCATCCACTCCGCTTCCAGCAGCTCCTCCGCACGGCCTGGAATGAGCATCGCGACCATGGTCCCTCGTTGCAGCGTCGCCCGGAGAGGTGCTTCGTCGGACAACAGGGAGTGCAAGATCGGCGCGAAGATCACAGTCAAGACGATCGTCTGTAGGATCGGAACGAAGAGTGAGTCGAATCCCTTCGGCGACCAAGCTGACCACAAGAGAAGAAGGCAGATCCCAACCACCGCCGCAATCGCGATGTGCAGTCGCCTGAGGTATCTCGACATCAACTCTCGTTCCTCCGGCGCGAGGGGCCGCTCCAAAATAGGCAGGGGCACCTCCTCTTTTTTCTCACCTGTCTCGGGATCGGAAAAGGTGGCCGTGATGGAGTCAACGTCGCGCGCGGGGAACGAAGGGACGAACGGAACCAGCCAAGTCGCGGCAAAGGTAGGGTGTTTTTTGTCGTCCGCGTTCGCCAGCAGCAGTCCTGAACGGGCGGCCACCACGGTGTTGGAAGCTTCGTCCGATTTTGCCTCCGCGTCGTCGTTCGGTTCCGAGGACCTTTCCAGTTCGTCGCGACCTTTGTCGAAGAGGCTGTCGAAGAAGGCGTCGACCGCGTCGGTGTGCTCCTTCACATCGTCCGTTACGCCGTACACCTCGACCAGGAATGGCGGTCGCTCCTTCCTCAAGCGGAGCCACGGACGAACGGTGTATCCGAACTTCACCACGGCATACGCGAAGACGCTCACCCCGGCCATCGCCGCAACCATGAGGAAAACGGCGTACCATTCTTGGATGTTTTGCAAGGCCCCCGCCGTACCGAAGACAGCCAACGCACAGCCAGCCGTCAGCAGGGCAAACCACCGATAAAAGGTACGTCTAGTCTCGGCTACGGCCTGGGTTAGGTGCGCGGCTTCCTCCGGCGTGGCTTTGCGAGTTTCCAGCAACACACCGTACTCACACCACTGTTCCAGGCGGGTGTCCAGGCGCATGGTTCCTACTGATTATACAAGGGATTCTGCATCAGAACCGGCAGAATGCGGGCGAATCAAGCGGTCGTTTCCGCGTGCTCGGCTGGAGCGGGCGGATCTTGCCACACGCCGTCCGCCTTCAGCAACGCGATCAACTCTGCGACGCCCTGCTCCTGCGGAATGTTGCTCTTCACGCATTCGCGCCCACGATACAGCGCAATCTTTCCGCCAGCCTGGCCGACATATCCATAATCCGCGTCCGCCATCTCGCCGGGCCCGTTGACGATGCAGCCCATCACAGCGATGTCAAGCCCCGTAAGATGCTTCGTCGCCTCTTTGACTTGGTTGAAGACGGTGGGCAAGTTGAATTTCGTCCGTCCGCAAGAGGGGCAGGCGATGAACTCCGTCTGCGTCCGGCGCACGCCGGTCGCTTGTAGGATGTCGTAGCAGACGGGGATTTCATGAATCGGGTCTTCAGCCAGCGACACGCGGATCGTATCTCCGATCCCCTCGTTCAGCAGTGTGGCGATACCCGCAGTGCTCTTGATCCGCGCGTACTGCCCATCGCCCGCTTCGGTCACGCCGAGGTGCAGCGGATAGTCGGTCTTTTGCGCGAACAGCCGGTTCGCGGCGAGCATGATCGGAACGCGCGAGGCTTTGAGCGAAACGACGATCTGATCGAAACCGTGCTTCTCGCAGATGCGGATGTACTCGAGCGCGCTCTCCACCATCCCTTCCGGCGTGTCGCCGTACGTAACGAGCATCCGATTCGACAGCGACCCGTGGTTGACGCCGATCCGCATCGCCGTACCATGCTTCTTGCACGCCTCGATGACCGGAACGAGCGACTCCTCGATCGCTTCCAACTCCTCTTTGACTTCCTCCGGCGAGTACTCTGTGCGGTTCGGGTCGGGCTTCCGAAAGACGAACAGCCCTGGGTTGATCCGCACCTTGTCCACGTGCTTCGCCGCCTCCACCGCGATGTTCGTGCCCTGGTGATGCACATCGGCGACAAGAGGAATCCCGACGGTCTTGGCTCGAATCTCCTCCAAACACTGCGCGTCCCGCAGGTTCGGCGTCGTGACCCGAATGATCTCCGCCCCGGCTCGGTGCAAGGCGTGGATCTGTTCGACGACGGCCTCGATGTTGTGCGTCTCCTCAGTCGTCATCGTTTGGACGGCAATAGGCGCGTCCCCGCCGATGACGACGTTGCCGACGCGAACAGGCCGGGTCTTGTGGCGCGGAAACGAGAGGGTCATCTCTCGAGATTATACTGTTTGGCTGGTTGGCTTCTTAGTGGCCGTGGCCGTCATCCGGGCTATGGCCCGGCTGTCCCGCCGGGGAACCCGAGATCGCCCGTGCCTGCGCCTCGAGATTCGAAGCCAGCTCCCCAGCGTTGAGCTGGAGCCGCTTTAGCATCTCGCTCGTCCCAGCGACGCGGACGGTCAGCCCGCCTCCCTGCCCCTGCTGGAGCATGATCACGAGCTCCTTGTCGCCCCGTTTCCAGTTGGCGACGGCGCCGAGATCATTGGAGACGTCGAGTTCCGCTTTGCCGAAGCGGGACCGAGCCTCAGCGATCCAATCGGGCTCTGCTTTCGCTTTCCCGTGGTACAGCGCGGCGATCTTTCCGTCCTGGATCGCGGCGCTTGCCATCTCCCTGTCGTTCTGCCAGCCGACGAACTCAACACCCTCAAGGGGTGGTGACTCAGGCGTGGTCGAGCCTTTCGGCCGCGGAAACGCCTTGTCGAACTGAGCCGCGGGGTCGCCAACGGCAACCGACCCACCGGGGCCGACGAACGCCTCGATTCGGTCGCCCGTGACGCTCGCCTGCGTTTCGCCTCCGTCAGCGGGATTCTGGGAAGTGGAGCAGCCGGCAAAGAGCAAGGCTACGGCAAGGGACAAAAGGGGAAGTTTGAAACGTGTCATGGTCTTAGACGCGCAAGTGGCGCTCCAAGCAGTGTACCTGATGTCGTACTATGCCCGGCGAAGCCCTTCCAGCAACAGTTGTGGGTACTCGTTCCCGTTGTACCGATTGATGGAGGCGCGCACCAGCAGGTCCACCGGATCGCCCGGTCGAAGCGACTCGAACAGGTGGGAACTCCGAAAGCCAATGCCGAAGATCGGGCGTTCCGCAAGAATCTGGAAGCGCACGTGCTCCGGATTCGACGTCGGCTGGAAGTCCGCAAACTTGACGTTCCGCATGAGGAAGAGCGGCCGGGGGTTCGCCTCCCCGTGCGGCTCCAGCTTCTCCAGCTCGATGAACGACTTGTGATTGACGTCCTCAGCCGTGATCTCTGCGGTTGCGCGCACCGTCGGGACTAAGTCCTCCGGCTTGAGCACGCTTTGCGCGTGCGCCAACAACTCTTCGCGAACGGCTTCCAACGCCTCGACGCTCGCGCTGAATCCGGCAGCTCGCGCATGACCCCCACAGGAAAGGAACAGATCCCGCTTTTGCATCAGCGCCTCGTGCAGGTCGTACACCTCGGGCGACCGCGCGGAGCCGTGCGCGACTCCGGCCTCCGCATCCACCGAAGCCAGGAACACCGGTCGGTTGTACTGCTCGCAAAGGCGGCCCGCCACGATTCCCACGACGCCCCGGTGCCACTCTTCCGCCCAGACCATCAGCAGAGGCAAGCTCTCCGCGTCCATTTCGGAGAGTGTCTCGAGCGCCTGCTCCAGAATCCGCTGTTCCTCCGCCCTGCGCGCCTCGTTGAGCTCGTTCAGCTCCTTCGCAATCTCTTGAGCTTCCTCCTCGTCCTCGGTCAGCATGAGGCGGAGCGCCCTCTCGGCGTCGTCAATTCGGCCGGCCGCGTTGATTCGGGGCGCAAGGCGCCACGCGACGTCGTAGGATCGCACCTCGCCCTGGACCTCCGCTACCTTGAGCAAAGCGCGGATGCCCTTCTTCTTGCTCTGAGGCAGAAGCTTCAGGCCGAAGTGCGCGAAAATCCGGTTCTCTCCGACGAGCGGGACCACGTCCGCAATCGTTCCGAGGCAGACCAAGTCGAGAAACGCCCGCTGAAACTGCTCCGCTCGCGCGCCCAGCTCGACCGCAACCTGCTGCGCCACTTTGAACGCAACGCCCGCGCCGCTCAGGTGAGGGAAGGGATAGTCGTGACCTTCGAGGTGCGGATTCACAAACGCGTCCGCCTCCGGAAGCTGCGCGCCCAACTCATGGTGATCCGTGATGATCACCTTCATGCCGAGCTGCTTGGCACGGCCCACGGCTTGATGGGCGGACGACCCACAGTCGCAGGTCAGCAACACCTTCGCCCCTTGCTTCATCGCGTGGAAGACCGCTTCCTCCTGCACGCCGTATCCGTGTTTGATCCGGTGGGGGACGTGCGGAAAGACATCGAAGCCCAACCGGCGCAGTGAGCGCGTCCAGATCGCCGTCGAGGTGATGCCGTCCACGTCGTAATCTCCGTGGACGAACACCCGCTCACCCCGCTCCTTCGCCTGAAGCAGGACCTGGACCGCCTCCGCGCAGTTCGGTAGGCGGAGGGGATCGTGCAGGTCCTCCAACCGAGGATTCAGAAAACGATGCGCATCGCCAGGGTCCGTCAGACCCCGCTCCACCAAGCACGCCGCAAGCAAGCGCCCGATGCCCAGCTCCGAACGAAGGCGCTCCTCCGCCGGGTCCGCCGGACGGACCGTCCAGCGCGCGGGGATTCGTTGTCTTCGTTCAGCGATTCGATTCATCGGCTCAGTCCTACAGCCTTGGCAAGAGAACGCACCTCTCCTTTTGACAAGACGCGCGACTGTCCTGGTTTGAGGCGCCCAATTTCGATCGGACCGATCGAAACGCGCTTCAGGTCGAACACCGGGTGACCCACCGCCTTCCACATCCGCTTCACCTGGTGCTTGCGCCCTTCATGGATCGTGATCCGAACAACCGAACGATTCCGATCTTCCAGCCAGGCGATCAGCTCTGCCTGCGCAGGCGCCGCGCGGAAACCCAGCTCACCCGCTTCCGGCGGGACCCGAACGCCCCGAGCCAGCCTCTCGATCGCCTTCGGCTCCACCCTTCCCCGGACGACACATTCGTACACGCGCGGCAGGTGGTATCGAGGGTGCGTCAGCCTCGCGATCAGCTCGCCGTCCGTGGAGAAGATCATCAGCCCCTCCGCGGACTTGTCCAGTCGTCCGGCCGGCTTCACCTTCACCTCCAGCTCGGGCAAGAGGTCGGCCACACAGGTCCGCCCCCGCTCGTCTCGCATCGTCGAGAGCACTCCCTTCGGCTTGTAGAACGCCAACGTCAACGATCGTTGCGGCTGAATCCGCTTTCCGTCTACGCGAACGACGTTGACTTCGGGATCAATCACCACGCCAAGCTTGCGAACGACCTTGCCGTCCACCGAAACCCGGCCCTTCAGAATCAGCTCTTCGCACTTGCGCCGGCTCGCAACGCCAGCCGACGCCATGAACTTGTGCAGACGCTCACCCATACCGCGCACGCAACAGAATCACAACGCCAACGCCCATCAACAATCCGCCAAACGAGAACGCCGCCCACTGCGCCGGCTCGTGCTTCGGTCGAACCGCTACCCCTTCGCTCGCCAGCGCCGGCGCCTCCACTACAAACCCATCCGGCAGAGTCACCCTCAGACGCCCAATCTCTTGGCCCTCCCGAATCGGCGCGCTCACAGCCCCACACTCCAGCTCCACCGCCGTCGGGCCCCGTCCCGGCCGCATGGCGCCAACCACATCCGCACCCGCAACGACCGGCACCGTCCCCCGCTCCCCATCCAAAATTTCTGCTGTCCCAATGAGATCCCCCTTGCGAACGATCGTCTGCCGCTCGAACTCCCGATACGCGTACTGATAAAGCGCCTGAGTGTCCTTGACCCAATCTTCGCTCTTGAACACAACCGTGATCAGCTCCCAGCCGTCCCGATTCGTCACGCCGACGAAACAGTGACCGGCCGCCGACGTGTAGCCGGTCTTCAGCCCGATGGCGTCCGCGTCTTCCCTCAGCAGTCGGTTCTTGTTGCTGAGAAGCGTGTCTTCCAGGTTCGTCGAGCGCCAGATCGTCCGCCGTTGGCACTTCGCCGCGGCTCGGATCAGGTCGTTCTTCATCGCTTCTCGAGCGATCAGGGCCATGTCGTAGGCGCTCGTGTAGTGGTTGGGATCATGAAGGCCGTGCGGGTTGGCGAAATGGCTGTCCTTACATCCGATCTGCGCCGCGCGTTCGTTCATCTTCTCCGCAAACTCCGCGTCGCTCCCCGCCAAGTGCACAGCCGCTGCGTGCGCCCCGTCGTTCGCGCTCCGCATCAGAAGCGCGTAGACGAGGTCCTCCGCCCGAATCCTCTCCGCAGGAGCCAAGTAGAGCGAACTCCCCTCGATCGTCTCTACGTCCAGCGGCGCGCGGATCTCGTCGTATGGCTTCGTCCCCTCCGCGAGCAAGAGGGCCGTGAGGATCTTTGTCGTCGAGGCAGGGAACATCCGCACGTGCTCGTTCTTCGCAAACAGCACCTGCCCCGTGCTCGCATCCATCACGATCGCCGATTGCGCCGTAACCGTCGGCTCGGCAGCCCAAGCCGCGCACCCGATCGCAGTCGCCGCCAGGGAAGCGAGAACCCGAACCCTCAGGCCCCTACCTCCTCCAACTTCGGTTCCTCGCCCTCGTCCAGCGGGGGCAGCTCGTCCAACGAGTTCAAGCCGAACTGGTGTAGGAACTCTTCCGTCGTGCCCCAAAGAATCGGCCGACCGGGCGTCTGTTTCCGCCCAACCTCCGCGATCAACCCGCGCTCCGCAAGCGCCCGAAGCGAGTGGTCGCTCTGAACCCCCCGAATCTCCTCGATCTCCTGCGTCGTGATCGGTTGGCGGTACGCCACGATGGCCAACACCTCAAGCGCCGAACGCGTCAGCCGGCGCCGCTGCGGCTTCAAGTACCGAGCCACCGCCTCCGCCCACTCCGGACGCGTGCACAACTGATATCCGCCCGCAATCCGCACCAGCTGCAGGCCCGATCCCTCGTTCAGTCTCGCCCCCAGCTCCGCAAGGGCTTGCTCGATCTCGCCCTCTCTCGCCTCCAGGCACTGCGACAACTCCCGCAGGCCCACGGGAGCGTCCGCCACAAACAGTATCGCCTCCACCGCTCGCGAGAGATCACTCACTCCCTTCACCGCTTCCATACACAAGGATTTCATCGCTCTCTAATCGAACCCGAAGCTGACCCAAACGAATCAACTCCAGCACCGATAGAAAGACGAGCACCGCGTCCAGAACGGTGTACGAACTCGGCAAAAGCTGATCGAATCGAGCGCCCTCCGGATGCTCCCGAACATAACCCAGCGTCTCCTGCATCACGACGCGTAACGGCTTCAAAGGACGCGGCACAGGCGGAGGCTCCACCGGCTCCGCACGATCCAACACCCGCTGCAACGCATTCGCCAGGTGCTGAGGCGTCACGTTGCCCAAATCGAAAGGCATCTCGAAGTCCTCCGACTCGTCCACCGCCCGGAAGAACATCGAACGCCGCTCCAAAAACCGACGGTGCAGCTCCTCCACAGCCTCCTCGTACTCGTGAGCCGTCGGCTCCGGCAACTCCGGTATCTCCTCCGGCGGCGGAGGATCCGCAATCGGAATCAACGCCCACGCCTTCCGCTCCACCAAGTACGCCAACGCGAGCAACGCCGCCCCTGCCGCATCCAAGTTCGGCTCGGCAGACTCGTTCAAATACTCGATGTACGCCCGACATACCGGCGCCAACGGCACCTTCGTGAGGTCCACCCGCCCCTCCCGCGCAAGATGAAACAGCGTCGCAAGCGAACCGGAAAACTCCTCGCTTTGCACCCGAATCGGCGGCGGTACCGCAACCCCACCCGGCGTCAGACTCTCTCGCTCTTCGCTCTCCATAGCCCTTCGGTTCTTGCGCTCCATCGCCGCCCTCGCCCCGCCATTCTACTCCGCCCCACACCGCGAGAAAAGAAAACGCTGAAACCCTTGACCGGTGTGGAACGTCGTGTATAAT
>RFHN01000126.1 GCA_003695835.1 Armatimonadota bacterium | reverse complement strand
CGAGGAAACAGCGATACAAAGGATGAACGTCGTCAACCGTGGAAAACTCGACGGCAAGAGTGGCAGAAACACCACCGGCAGAAACGCCAATTTCCACAGCAGCCAGCCCGGACCGACGAACCGCTTATAGCTGCGAAAACGCTCCCCCAACTGGCTACCAGGGATCTGCAGAATCCCCAACAGCGCGGGTAACGCGAGAATGAAGGAATAAAGAAACGGGTCCGCGCCCAGCTCGAGGGCGAAAGCCGCCTGGAAGTTCCCTCCCACGAGCGCAGCGAACGCCGTCGCAAAAGCGAGATCCCAGTTCGCCGTTTGGAGCGCTTGCAGCCGGGTCAGACGGTCGTCGCGTTGCACGTTCGGCGCATCTTACACGACCTTAGAATTGATCGGTCAAAAACATCTCCGGAACGAAGGGGAAGCGACAGCCCATCAACAACATTTCGGTTTCCCGCGCCCGGAGTGGCAAGCCCAATCGCTCCGTCATGCTGGCGAGGCCCACCCACTCTCGGGACGCGTTTTCCGGCAAACCGACGAACGGCGGCAAAAGCTCCCTTGTCCGCGGCGCTTCCCACACCACATAGGAATCCCCATGCCGATAGGGCACTTTCATAGACCATTGCCAATAGCGCCACCTTCGCTCGTCTCGCAGCAGCCGCCTCTCATCCCCTTTGGACCAATTCTCGTAGGCTTTCTGATATTGTTCGGACTTCACTTCCAGCCATCCCGGATTCCTCGCTTGCTCTCCGGAAGTCTCGATCTCCCCCTTGACGACCTCGTCCAACACCTCAAAGCCGACTTTCTGGTACAGTTCCGTCCTCTTCGCAAACAGAAGGGCCTTGCCCTCGGAATCTGCCTCCGCCGCTTCGAGAACCGTCTCCAGCAGGCGCTCCGCGAAGCCTCTGCCGCGCTGCGATGGTTCCGTCGCCACCCCTGCGACTCCGATCGCACGGAACTTCGCGAAACGAATCGGCACCGTTGTAAGGCAGGAAACCATCCTTCCCTCGTGCCACAAAGCCCACTTGCGCCGAAGATCGTAGAACGGCTCCGTTCGAAAGATCATTCCGGCGCGAGCGGGGTCCAGCTCGAAGACCTGGCAGAGAAGCTCCAGGAACTCCTGCACCTCGGTCTCGCGGATCGTGCGTATCTCGATCCGACCCATACGGCTACCGAGTCCGCGCGATCCGGAGAGTCACTTTGACTTCCGTTGGTTTGCAGGTCAGGCCACCCACCGGTCGGAGGGCAAGGGTCTTCGACACATTCGACTGAACGCTACGCAGATCAAAAGGCTCCGTCTCGACTGTCTTGACCTGCCGCATTCGATCGGGATCGCCCGACACCTCGACGACGACTGGTTCGACGCTGTAGTCAACGATTCGATACCCGGGCGGAAGACTGCCTTCCCACGCGACCTGCACAGGCAACATGGCGCTCGTCAGCAACCCTTTGGGCATGACGGTGAACCGCACTCGAGCCGGGTCCACCGTTACGTCCAAGACACGATTCGACTCATCCAGCACCAAAACGGGGAGCTCGAAGCTCTGGCCCGGGCTGATACTCGTCTGATCCACTCGCACAACGGCGCGGCTCGCCTCTTGAAGCAGGCTCGCCGTTCCTCGAACGGTTACGCGCTCGTGGGAGAGCGTCCAGTCCGATGATTTCAGCAACGGCCCGTCCCCGATCTGCTCCACGGTGACCGGCATCCGCATCTCTCCATAAGGTTCGATGACGAGGCGAACCTTGGACGGCCGTGGAGTGAACTCGACCATCGTATCGAAACGCGTCTTAGGCAAGATGACATCATACAGTCCCTCGCCCGGTTTGGCGTGCGTCAGGTCTACCTGCGGCTTCAGGTCCTCGGTCTTGATTTCTTCCAAGATGGACGGGTCTCCCAGCGCGCGCGCTTCGACCTCAACCGTCGTCTCTCCGCGCACAATCCGCAAGTCGTCCGGCAGACCTACTTCCCGCAGCGGCAGGTTCGTGAAGGTGCGCCGTGGCTGGTCCTGGCCCGAGTGCTTCACCACGGCCCAAAGCATGAGAGAGAGCAGCAAAGCGATCGTCTTCTGCTGCCAGTTCCGCAAGAGCCAGTTCACCCCTTCGCCTCCTTCGCTTTCTCTGCCTTCGACTCCTTGCCCGAAAGCAAGCGTCGCTTCGGCTTCTCATCCTTTTGCTCAGGCGGGGCCAGCATCCGCGTCAACAGGGCTTGCAGACGCTCTGGCGTGATGTTCTCGCGAATCCTTCCGCCCCACGCAAGAGAGATCGTTCCGCGCTCCTCCGACACGATCAGCGCGATCGCGTCCGTCTCCTCCGTCACGCCAATCCCAGCCCGGTGCCGCATGTGCATGTGCGACCCGATGACCCGGTCCGTCGAAGGAAGGCGACAGGACGCAGCCACCACGCGATCCCCGCGGATGACCACGGCGCCGTCATGCAGCGGGTTCTGGCCGTAGAACAGCGAGCAGAGCAACGGAGCGCTCACCCGCGCGTCCAAGGCGATTCCCGTCCGGACGATTTCATCCAACTGTTTCTGTCTCTCGATGACGATCAAAGCGCCGACGGAATCCTTTGACAACGACTTCGCCGCTGCGACGATGGCCTTGATCGTCCGCTCCGTCGTGTCCACCCCTCGGCCAGCGAGTTTCTCCGTCCACGCTCCAAGCCCGCCAAAGCCCTCCAAGGCCGCGCGCAGCTCCGGCAAGAACAGGATGACCAGCGCAACCGGACCCAGCAACAGCCCCTTGTCCAAGAGAAAGTGGAGGGTCTGAAGCCCAACCAGACCGCTGACGAACCACACAACGAGATACGCGGTGACTCCGAGCAGAATCCGCCACGCACGGCCGCCGCGCACCAACAGCAGCAGGCGGTAGGCCAAGTAGGCAACGACGAGGATGTCGACCGCATTCAACAGGGCCGACGGCGTCGAGGTCCGAAATCGATCGAAAAACTCTAACAAGCGGTGCGCCATAGTCTAACCGATAGAGGCGACCGGGCGTACTGTATGCCATAATCCGAACGCGCTCGACGCCACGCGTCTGAGCCGAACCGCCATGGCGATCTCTCCTTCCCAACCGAACCCGACATCCAAACGCCTGCCGCGCGTCGTCATCGTCGGCCGGCCCAACGTCGGCAAGTCCTCTTTATTCAATAGAATCATCGGGAAAAGGCATGCCGTCGTGGAATCGCGGCCAGGCGTTACGCGAGATCGCCTCTACCACCGAGCCAGTTGGCTCGATCGGACGTTCGAGGTCATTGACACAGGCGGCATCCTCTTTGGCGACGACGACCCGATCTCCTACCAGATCCGCGTGCAAGCGCAGATTGCATTGACCGAAGCGGACGTCGTCCTCTTTGTCGTGGACGGAGAGGCGGGGCTGACGCCCGGCGACGAGGAATTGGCGGAGCTTCTGCGGCCGCTCCAGAAGCCGCTGTTCGTGTGCGTCAACAAAGCAGATCACCCGAAGCGGGACGACTGGGCGACGGAGTTCTACGCCCTCGGCTTCCGCGAAATCGTGCCCGTTTCCGCCATCCACAACCGAGGGATCGGCGAGTTGCTCGATCTCGTCGTGAACGCGCTCCCACCCTCGAGAGCGGACGAAGACGAATCACCACCCCTTACGATCACGATCTTGGGCAGACCCAACGTTGGAAAGTCCTCCCTCCTCAACGCGATCGTAGGCGACGAGCGGGCCATTGTCAGCAACGTCCCGGGAACAACGCGAGACCCGATTGACACCGAAATTCAGTTTGGAGAGGAACGAATCCTCTTGGTGGACACGGCCGGCATCAAACGTCCGGGCAAGATTCAAGGCTCGGTGGAATACTACATGGACCTGCGCGCAAAACGAAGCCTTCGCCGCGCCTCCGTTGCCATCCTCGTCCTTGATGGCGCGGAAGGATTGACGGCGGGCGATCTGCGAGCCGCGCGGTTCGCCGTCGAGGCGGGGAAGGCGATGGTCTTTGCGATCAACAAATGGGACCTCGTCGAACCCCCGGACGGCAACCCACATGTCCGCTCCCGGGCCAAGAAACGCTTCACCGCCGCCCTGAGGGACGACGCGCCCGAGTTCGCATGGGTGCCTCTCGCCTTCATCAGCGCGCAATGCAAGACCGGAATCGAACCCCTGCTCCAAACCTGCCTCGAAGTGCACGACAACGCTTCCTTCCGCGCTACAACCGGCGCCCTCAACCGCGTCGTCCGCGAAGCCGTAGCAGATGTGCCACCGTCCTCTTCAGGCAAGCCGCTCAAGATCTATTACGCGACGCAGGTCGCCGTGACCCCGCCCTCGTTTGCATTCTTCGTCAACGACCCGAAACGACTCCATTTCTCGTACGAGCGATATCTCGAGAACCGTCTGCGGGAAGCCTTCCCTCTCGAGGGCACGCCGGTGAGGCTCTTCTTCCGACCGAGCCACGAGAGGAACGCAGAGAGGCGCAAGAGGTCGCCCTCCTCATAGGACCGCCTGAGGTATCACCGACCGTTGGCTTTGGATCGCGACTACTACAAAACGCTGGGAGTGCCGACCGACGCGGACGCGCAAACCATCCGGACCGCGTACCGCAAGCTTGCCCGTAGGCTTCACCCAGACGTCAACCCGGATCCCAGCGCAAGCCAACAGATGGCGGCGGTCAACGAAGCCTACGCGATCCTCTCTGATCCGGAGCAACGAGCTTCCTATGACGCTCGGCGACGCCGCGGCGTGCGAGGCGCGAAACCGGCGAACTACAGCGAATGGAATGCCACCGTGTCGCTCCGCTACGCCGTCACCGATTTCCGATCGCCTGTGTACTCGATCGCCGTGTCGAAATCCGGGCGCCGAGTAGCGATCGGCACATTTGACAACCGGGTGCGGCTCCTCCGCGCTCGGGACGGCGAGACCCTCACCGAAATCCTCCTACCTGGGGGCTCCATCGAATCCCTGCGCTGGGTTGGGAAGGACCGTATCGTTGCCGCCGGCGCGAGCGAAAAGATGTACGGCGCTTGGGAAATCTGCGGCGAAGAAGCCGTGCGACTCAAGGGGCGTCGCGCCGAGTGGGTCTCGCACCTCGATATCTCACCCAAGGGGGACCGCTTGGCACTCGGCAGCGTTCATCGCACTCTCATGGTCGTTGCCACCCACTCGGGCGAGCCGCTCTACGTTCGGCGCCGACACCGCGACGCAATCACCGCTGTGCGATACGCACACGACGGAAAGCTCATCGCGACGGGATCGAACGATCACCACGTGATCCTGTGGGATGCTCAAACGGGTTACGAGCTCGGCGTCTTTGGCCCGTTCCCCACCTCGATCACGAACGTTGCCTTCTCGGGCGACGATACGCTGCTGGCCGTCGGCCTTGTGGATCACGGGATCCGGGTCCTCCGGATTCACGATGGGACGGTCATCGCCGCCTTCCGGCCCCATGACAAGCCTCTCGAACAACTGCGATTCCACCCCAAGGCGCAAGTCCTCGCGTCCGCCTCGAGGGACGGCAGGGTACGGCTCTGGGACTCGGCCACGGGGAATCGGTTGGCGGAGACGGCCCCGTTGCAGGGCCCCGTCAAGGCGATCGCCTTCTCCCCAAGCGGCAAACGCTTGTTTGCCGGCGGGCTCGGCAAAGAGCTCCATGCCTACGACGTCGTCGTAGCGAAACGAAACTAAGATCTCCAGCATAATACGCGCGAATGAAGGAACCAGCCGAACGCGAGGTCGTTACGCTCAAAGCCGTCAAGGCAAACCCGACGGTGGACAAACTCATCGCTGGCGCGAATGACCTTCTCAACGCCATGGGTTACACGGAGCACGGACATCGGCACGCGCTCCTCGTCAGCGGCATCACGCGATACATTCTCGAGCAGGTCGGAGCGCCCGAGCGCGAGATCGAGCTCGGCAGCATCGCGGCGTACCTGCACGATATTGGGAACGTCGTGAATCGGATCAACCACCCGATGATCGGAGCCGTCATCGCGATGCAGATCCTGCGCGAGATGGGCATGCCCCCGGAAGAGATCGCCCCTATCGTCGGCGCCATCGGCAACCACGAAGAACACGAAGGAATCCCGATCAGCCGAATGTCCGCAGCGCTCATCATCGCCGATAAGAGCGACGTCCACTTCAGCCGCGTCCAAAACCCCGTCTTCGAATCGTTTGATATTCACGACCGCGTGAACTACGCCGTCCAAAAGAGCCGCATCGAGATGTCGAGCGACAGCGACGATATCACGTTGCGACTCGAAATTGACACGGGCGTTGCCACGGTCATGGAGTACTTCGAAATCTTCCTCTCGCGCATGATCATGTGCCGCAAGAGCGCGAACGTCTTGGGCTATCGCTTCAAACTCGAAATCAACGGGACCCTGCTCGAATGATCTGGATTCCGTTCGCCGCCCAACTGCTCTCCACAACGATCGAACCGGCCTTCGTCTTTCCGGGCGAGTCGGCGATCGTCCGCATGGAGAATCGCGAACTGCTCTCGCGAAGCGTCCTCTACTCCCGACAGAACCTGAACGTTCGGCCGCACACCGAGGGTTGGCGAGTCGAAGCCCTTGCGCCTGCGCCGGCGCGATTCACCCTTTTGCTCACGGAATGCGCTGACAACCGGCCCGAAGACGGAACCGTTGTCCAAATCCCAGTCGCCTTATCGCCGAGGCCGACCGAGCGTTCCTTCCTCGCCTTCGTCGCGACCGAACAAGGGCGCTGTGACCTGGTTCGCACCACCGTCGGCGACGCGTTGCTCTTTCGCAGCGGGCCCACGGAGATCCGAACGGAGCCAGTCCTGATCGCGGACGTAGCCGTTCGGTTCGCCCCTCAACGCCCCCGTGCGTTCGTTGCCGATTACGTATACGGCCTCGGCGGCCACCTCACGTTGATCGGCCGGCCCGGCGGCATTGCGCACGTGGCGATCCGCGTCAATGGAGATCGCCTGCACCTTCGGTATCTCGCACTCTATCGCCAACGGGGAACTCTGATCGTCTGCGGAATCCCAAGACCGATAGAACTGGAGGCGGGCGAGGTGGAGGCGATCGCTCTGCCCCTATCGGAGCTCAGGGGCTCCATTCGGCGGGCTTTCCACTGACGTAGTCCCGATAGACGAGGTCGTATCCATCCCCGAACACGTCGCCGGGCTGCCCGCCTTGATCTAAGCCATCCACGCCCAGGGAATACCACGTGCCATCCTTCCGCTGGTGAAACGGCTCGCCCGTGAGCGGGTCCTTCAGCGATGTCCCCGCATTCACACCCGCTCTCCGTGCAGATTCCAGCGCGATCAGCAGCAGGCGCGACGCGGCCCGTTGGCGCAAACCCATCTGTTCTCTCCAGGTCTCGTCCAAACCGAGACGAACAACCAGCGGCTCCTCCGATTCCTGGAACGCCGGGCCCACCTTCGCAAACGGCTCGTTCACGGTCTCCCGAATTCTCTGGAACTCCTTCTCCAATGCCTTGATCTGCTTGCGCCATCCGTACGCCCAGAACGCCCAGGCGCTCATCTCGCCATGTCCAGGCCGCTGACCCCAGAGGTCGTAGTCCTCGCGAAGACGTTCCCTCACGCGCGGATCCGCCAACGCGCGCGATACCGCCGCCTGCTCCCTTTCCAACGCCTCTGCCAAAGACGGCAGCGACTCGACAATCTGGGGCAAACCGTTCGCCATCAGCTGCCAGGCGCCCTTGTCACAGTGATCCACCATCCAAGCGAGCGGCTTCGCCAACGCCTGGCTCATCAGAGCGAACTGAAGAACGTCGTCTCGGTGGCCGGTGCGCCCCGCAGCGGCGGCAATTCGCAGGGCGGACATGGCAAGTTGGGCTGCCTTTTCGCACTGACCGCCTCGCAGCAGAGACCGAACCCGCCTCACGACGAGATTACGCAACGCGTCGAGCCCAGGCTTGAGCCGACTCGACTCATCCGGGTACCGAATGGCAGCGAAGGTCATCCGATCCTCCGGCAAGGAAGCAAGAGCATCGAGATCTGCGACTAACGCCTCAAACTCCGCCGAAGGCGGGGCGTCCTCCGCGCCCTGGAGAAGCGCCTGCACCCGGGAAAGCAATTGAAGAAACGCCTCCGCTTCCCTCGTGTCCGACTGGGGCACCTCCGGCGCAGGGAGGCGCGCAGAGACGTTCGACCATGCGAACACGCCCACCGCCCCGATCACGCCAAGCGCCAAGAGCAGGACCCCCAAGATGGGACGGCTCGGCCTCATCGCGGACTCACCTTCAATCCCTCGCTCTGGATCGGAGCCTTCGTCACCGTATACGCTTGTAGATCCTTCTGTACCACAACCTGCATCTCTCCCCCACCCGGCATCCTCCACGAACGCGTTCGGAGGATGACGGTCTCGGGTGCGGCATCGGGTGGAGGCGGGCTGTACTGGAACAGGGCGGTGATCTCCTCATACGCGCCCTCCGGGAGAGAGGATTGTAGGGCGGCGAGGTCGGGCGGATCCTTTTGGTTTTCCGCGCGATACTTCTCGAACGCGCCCGTCAGTTCGGGAAGCACGCGCTCGACTCGCTGCATCTCCGTCATCCCTTGCAGGAACTCTTTCCCTTCTGGGCTACCCATCATTCGCGCAATGCTGATCACGATCACGATCAGTCCGACGACGAAGAGGGCAACCACAGCGAGCGCCACGATCACCCACACATTGGCACGACCCCGTGCGCGGAGCGAATTCATAACTGGAGTCTACAATCAAAACCGAGAAAACCGGTGGCGCAGCAGCGTCCAGAACGCTTCCACGCCGTCCGTCCAGCGAATCTTCTTGCCCGCATCCTTGCCGCGGGGCCGATAGCGGATCGGCATCTCCCGAATCTCTTTCCCCAACCGGATCGCCTTCGCGGTCACCTCCGGGCAAAACTCAAACCGCTCGCACACCAAGTTCATGCGGCGGAGCAGCGAAGTGCGAACCGCCTTGTAGCAGGTCGCCTCGTCGCTCAATCGACGCCAGAACAGAACCGCCACGGCCCAACGAAGCAAGACGTTGACGATCCGATTGGGCAGCGCCATACCCTTTGGCATGCCGCGGTGAAACCGCGTGCCGTACACGACATCTACTTCCCCCGCGAGGATCGGCTGGATCAGCTCGGGAATCTGCTCGGGGTCGTACTCCAAGTCGGCGTCCTGGACGATGCACACCTCGCCCTTCGCGTGCTCGAGCGCTGTCCGGATGGCAGCTCCCTTCCCGCGGTTGCGCTCATGCCGAAGCAGCACGATTCGATCGCCAAAGCCCCTCGCAATATCGAAGGTGCGATCCGTGGAGCAGTCATCTACGACCAACACCTCTTTGTGGACCGGCAGAGCCAGCACCCGCTCCAATACCTCGGCGATCGTGTCTTCCTCGTTGTAGGCGGGAATCACGATCGATACATCCGGAGGGGCGCAAGCTTCAGGCAAGGTTGTCATTCTATTCTACGTAGCGCGCCAACCCATTTCAACCGACAGGATTGCCGGCATTCGTCCCGTAGAGATGCCAGATCCAAGCGCATATCCCGCACCTTTACAGAGAAACGATCTTGACTCCGTTCCGATAGGATAAGCGTGTTCGAGGAAAGGCGTTTCGACCCCCAGCTGGCTACTCAGCACCTCAAGGTGTGCGTGCTGTGCGGGGGTCTGCTAACGCGAGCCGAAGCCGCTTGCCCCACTTGCGGCTGGACGGGGCCTTTCGCGAACACCGAACAAGAGATCCGAGAAGCGCTGATCCGCCTCTACGGCAGGGGCGACGCAGCCGCCATTGACGCGCCCTCTGCCGTAGACGAGCCGTAGGGCATACTCACGCGGATGCTCCGACCCGCGCGTCACGAAGTCGAACAACTGGCCAAACAGGGCTTCCGAGTTCCTGTCTACGCGGAGCTACTCGCCGACCTGGAAACGCCCACGAGCGCATATTGGAAACTCGCCCACGACCGTCCCCGCAGCTTTCTGCTCGAGTCCGTAACCGGCGGAGAATCCCTCGGACGCTGGAGCTACATCGGCGCCGCTCCCAGCATGGTCGTTCGAACCAAGGATCGCCGAGGACGCCGAAACGGCGAGAAATTCGAGGTCGGCGCAAAGGACACACCGCTGGACGCTCTGCGCCCGCTCGTCGCTGACAGGCCCTATCATGCTTCCGAGGGATTGCCACCCTTCACCGGCGGCGCCGTCGGGATGCTCGCCTACGATCTCGTTCGCTTCTTCGAGAAGTTGCCGAACTTGGCGGTAGACGATCTGCAAACCGACGATGTCGCCATGATGATCACCGACACCGTCGTAGCCTTCGACCACGCCCGGAACCGCATCCTTGTAATCAGCCACGTAACCGACGAGCCGGGCAGTTGGGAAAGAGCGGAATCGGCGATCTCAGACGTCCTCGCGAGACTCCAAGGCCCGCTACCGCCGATTCCCTCCCACCGAGGGTCAGCTCCGCAATTCTCCTCGAACATGAGCCGAGACCGCTTCGAGGAAATCGTCTCGAAGACGATACAACTGATCCGAGAGGGAGACGGCGTCCAGATGGTTCTGAGCCAACGCTTTTCGGCTGAGGTCCAAGCTCATCCGCTCACTCAGTACCGCGCCCTTCGCAGTTTGAACCCCTCGCCGTACATGTACCTGCTGCGGTTTGGCGATTTCGACGTGATCGGTGCGTCCCCCGAAATCCTCGTCTCGCTCAAGGGTCGCACCGCCCGCGTTCGGCCGATTGCGGGCACCCGCCCTCGTGGCGCCAACGAGGAAGAGGACCGACGGCTCGAAGCAGAACTGCTCGCCGACGAAAAAGAGCGCGCGGAGCACATCATGCTGGTAGACCTGGGTCGAAACGATATCGGACGCATCGCCGAACCCGGCACGGTTTCCGTCAACGAGTTCATGATCATCGAAAAGTACTCGCACGTCATGCACATCGTGAGCGACGTGACGGGCACGGTACGCGAGGGACTCGACGCTTTCGACGTCCTGCGCGCATGCTTCCCAGCGGGGACGGTCTCCGGCGCTCCCAAAGTCCGCGCGATGGAGATCATTGAAGAGCTGGAGCCAACTCGCCGCGGATGCTACGCCGGTGCCGTGGGCTATTTCGGTTTCAACGGCGACATGGACACCGCCATCGCGATCCGCACGATCTATCAAGCTGGCGGAGTCGCGCACGTCCAGGCTGGGGCGGGCATCGTTTTCGACAGCGTGCCCGAACGAGAGTACCAAGAGTGCCTCAACAAGGCGAAAGCCGTCATGCGGGCGATTGAAATCGCGGAAACCGGTCTAACGAGCGCCGCCGATTAGTTCCGGCTCCAGAAGTCAATGTCCTCCGGCAGCACGCCCTGCGCAGGTTCGTCGCTGAGGTTCAGCTGTTCCTCTTCCGCCTCGAGGGCAGCCATGTGAATCAGGGTCTGGACTCGAAACAGCCGCGCAACCGTGTCGGTCATGTCCAGCAACTCCTGCTTCACCTCGCTGGCAAGGTCCAAGTAGGCCGCGGCGGCGAAGGCGAGGGAGACGGGGTCCTCCGGGAATCGAACGTTGAGGTTCGCATCCGACAAGCCCAACCGATACCGCATCAGGGTCTCAAACGCGCACTGCAATCCGTACCGCTCCAGGTCCAGGCTGAAGTCCCGGTCCACCGGGAAGTCGTTGAACGGCTCGACTCGCGCCAAAGGAAACCGGCGCAACGTTTCGCTCCAACCAAGAATCCGGAAGCGGTCTTCGCCCAGAAACAGTACCGAGAGCGCGCCGTTCTCTTCCGACTGGCTCACGATTCGACCGGTGCACCCGACTTCGCACGGCACGCACTCGCCCGAATCGAACAGATCCCAGATCTGGACGAAACCGATCGGCGTGCCGGTGCGCTGGGCAAACTCGAGCAATTCGCGATCCGCGTCGGTCTGGATGTACATCGGGTACAGCTGACAGGGCAGGATTGCGTCATTCGGTAGAAAGATCAGGGGGATTTCGGGTCGTCGGGAACTCATCGTCTGCGGCCTTACGAACACAGTATATCCGAGAATGGGAGACGCATGTTCCCCGGCAGCCCTGCGAGTTCGGGCGGCCAAGCCTCGGTATAATCGAACGCCTGGCGGCTTCTTGTCGTCTTACAACGAGGACATGCAGACTTCTATGGGGCTTGAAAGTTTCGACAACCTGACGCCGGAAGAGCTCCGGCAAAAGATTCAAGAACTACAGACGGCATTAGCAGAGCGCGAGAAAGAGATCGAAGAGCTCAAATCCCAGCGCATCACCGCACGACCGATCGCGGATGCCGCCGTCGAGGCTGCCCCCATCACCGAACTCGACACCACACTCCGAAGGCTCGTCCACAGGATCGCCATGATCCTCCAAGCCGACAAGGTCGTCATGATGTTCTTCGACCGCGAAGCCGGAGAGCTCATCGGCATCCCACCGGCCTACGGCGTGGATGAGGACATGCTCTCCATGTTCCGCATTCGAGCCACCCACGGCGTCTCCGGGAAAGTCTTCCGAGAGGGACGACCGATGATCTTCTCCGACCCCGTTACGGACAAGGAGGCGTCCGAGGACCCGTTTTCTATTCTCCACGTAACCAACGGCCTCACCGTCCCCCTCGTCATCGAGAAGCGAGACGAAGAGAACCGCGTGATCGACCGCACGACCATCGGCGTCCTCCACGCCTTCAACAAGAGGCACGGTGAAGAGTTCACCGAGGAGGACGTACGCCTGCTCGAGAGAATGGCGAAGAGCGCGGCGGCCGTCATCTCCAACCTCCGGATGTACCAAGAGATCGTCGAAGAGAAGGAAGAGCTTCTCCACACGATCGAGAGCCTCTATGCTGGCCTCGTCCTCATCAGCCCGGACGGACGAGTCCTCCAGATGAACGCCAGCGCCCGATCCATCTTCGACCCCAAAGGAGAGAGCGTCGGAAAGGACTTCCGCGAAGTAATCCAGAGCGAAGAGGTCCAGAAGTTGATCGAGGACACGAACGCAGGACGCGAAACGCCTCCCGCTATCGAACTCTCCATCGTGCTGGACAACCACGAGCGCGTCTATCACGTCCAGGCCGCCCAAGTTCGTTCCGAAGACGGCAGACAGATCGGTACCGTCGCCATCCTCAACGACGTCACCGAACTCAAGAACATCGAACGGATGAAGAGCGCCTTTGTCGCAACCGTCTCCCACGAACTTCGAACGCCTCTCACCGCCATCAAGGGATTCATCAGTACCCTGCTCGCTGACGACAGCTTCCCCGAAGAGGACCGCAGGGAGTTCTACACGATCATTGACCACGAGTGCGACCGACTCACGCGCCTCATTAACGACTTGCTCAACATCGCGCGCATCGAAGCCGGCGAAAGCCTCAAACCCAACTACGCCGAAGTGGACCTCAAGAAGCTGGCGCACAAGGTCGTCATGATCCAACAGCAAGCCTCCAACAAGCACAAACTCATCCTCGAGGCGCCCGACGAATTCCCCACCATCATCGGCGACGAGGACAAACTGGACCAGATCCTCACCAACCTCATCAGCAACGCGATCAAATACTCGCCCGATGGAGGCAACGTCTGGGTGAGGCTGGAAGCTGCCGACGACAAAGTCCACATCAGCGTCCAAGACCAGGGCATCGGCATCCCGAAGGAGCACCTGCCCAAAGTGTTCGACCGCTTCCACCGCGTGCACACGGAGGACAACCGCAAGATCTACGGAACCGGCCTCGGTCTCTACTTGGTCAAGCACCTCGTCGAGCAGATCCACCTTGGCAAGGTCTGGGCCGAATCCGAGGTCGGCGTCGGCTCCACCTTCCACGTCGAACTGCCCATGAAGCTCGACATCGAGAAGGCCGAAGCCTTGAACAAGTAGCGGAACGGGTAACTTCCGCGCGTGCTTGACCGCCAACGAATCCGTAAAGAACCGGACTATGTCCGCGCCCAAGCGCTCCGCAAAGGCGTTCCAGTACCGATTGACGAGTTCCTTGAACTGGATCAGCAGTGGCGCGAACTGCTCACCGAACTCGAACAGCGACGATCCAAGCTCAACCAGGTCAGCAAAGAGGTCGGTCGCCTCATGGCATCCGACCGGGCGGCCGGTGAACGCGCGCGGGCCCAAGCCGCCAGTATCAAACAGTCTATCGCCGCCCTCGAAGACGCCGTCAAAGAGAAGGAAGCCGCTCTCCGGGAGCTCGAACTCCAATTCCCGAACCTTCCGGACGAATCCGTGCCCGACGGCGATTCCGAAGAGCAAAACGTCGTGGTCTCCGAATTTGGCGAGAAGCCCGAGACGGCTGGCGAGCCGGTACCCCACTGGGAGATCGCTGAAGATCTGCGGCTGATCGACTTCGCCCGCGGAGCAAAGG
>RFHN01000125.1 GCA_003695835.1 Armatimonadota bacterium | reverse complement strand
CGGCTAGCTCATGAGTGCCGGGCACCTCTTGGATCCGGCCCGACTTGACATGCGCCAACTGGGGCGCCCGATCCAAAAACCTTGCGGGAACGGATCTAGCCTTCTCGTCCACAACCAACCAGGCTGGAAAGTCGGGCTTCCATAGAGCTGGCGGCACCTGCGCGCCCGGACCGCGCGTCACAAGAACCACCGGCAAGCTCGCAGTCCGAACCGCACGCTCGATTTCGGCTGGCTTCACGCAGCTCGCGCAAGAAAAGGAAATCAGAATCAAATCGTCGCTCGGAAGTCTCACGCCACGCGCAGCCACCTCAGGCCCTCCCAGATCCCAACCGTGCCAACTCCCAAAACCAGCCACGGCAAAACCGTTGTAACGGCAGTCCGATTCATCCTTCCCAGTAGGCCCCGTAGCATCGCCGGTACCTCCAGCGATTAGTATACAGCAGGTTTTGGGCAGAACGGGGGGGACAAAAGTCAAGTAGAAATACGGGGGAAGTCTCACACTATTATGAGGTCAAAACCCGTATCTCACACCCATTAGGAGTGCGCAAGAATCACTTTGCACACCGTCGTCCCCCGCACCCGCCGACCGACGATGGCGAGGACGGCCAGGGCGAGGCCGTTCCACAGAATCGTGTCCGTCTCGGCGGTCGTGTCGTCGTCTCGTACGACGATCATCCAAAGGGGCCGCGTGGCGCCGTCTACGGCGGCCGAAGGCGCGTACCGCTTGGCAACCCCAGCCGACACGATGCCGAACACCCCGACGTGGTCAGAGCCGCCTGCTTGGAAGACCTCGCCTTGCCTCTCGATCACTTGCCGCATTCGATATACGAGGCCTACCATCGCCCTTCTCCTTCTTCCTTTGTCGTCTGCCGAATGGCGATGTGCGTGGATAGATGCGATCGAACGTTGGCCTTCAGGTAGGGCGCCAGTCGCGACCAACCCGCTGCCTTCAGACCGAACGGATCCGCGATATCCACCTTCGTGCGGCCGTCCAAACGGTTGCCAAGGAAGACGTCCGCGAATGCGATGGTCTCGGTCGCTCCCGGCTCGCGATATAGCTGGGCGAGGAACTCGCCGGCGATGATTTCGGTGGCGCCGAGGGTCAGTGTTGCTTGCAGGCCGGCGTTCGAGATGTCCGCGAGATGCCCGTCCGAGATCGCGTACTCCACGACAGGCAGCTGCTCGGCAATCAGATCGTCAATCTCCGTGTCGAAGTCGCTCACCTGAATCCTGCACTTTCGTTTGATTGCATCTCGTGTTACATTGAGACTCATTCGGTTCTTCCTTTTCGAGAAGTTGGAGAACGGCTTTCGTGTTCTTGCGGACGGCGCCGGTGAGTTCGCGCAAGACGGTTCGGAAGAGGCGGTTCTGCCGTTGCTGGTCCTGAACCGCCCCTTCCAGATGGCGGATGAACCGGTCGGCGATTTCGTTTTGATTCCGCATCGCCGTCCGCATCATCCAGGCCGCCGTGGCGATGAAGGCGCCGACGAGAGAGAGGATCTCCGTCACTTCTTGCGCTTGGGCTTGAAGGCTCGTTGGAGGTTCTCGAGAGCGCTGTCAGCGGTCGTGATGGCGCCTTGCAGATCGTCGAACAGGTCGCGGAGCTGCGTGGTTTGCTCGTCTTGGCGATCCGCCACGTAGTTTCGGAACGCGGCCTCGAATCGAAGGAACGCGTCGCGCACGCGGCGGCCCGCCAGCGCGGCATTTGCGAGCGCTCCGACGATTCCGCCAATGCCGAGCGTTACGATCATCGCAGCCAAGGTCATAGGATCGAACCACTCGCTCATCACAGGATCGCTCCGTAGGCGGTCTGCCAGAGTCCGTACCCGACGTTGTAGCGCGCGCGAACGCCGTAGAAGTACCGGTCGCGCCACCAAGCGGACTCGCTTTGCGAACCCGACTCGAGCGCGCTGAACTCGACCGGCACATCGCTTCGCTGCTGCAAGATGACCGCGCGCACCGCTCGCGAAGTGTCCAGCAGGAACCAATAGTCATCGTAGGTTCCTCGCAGATAGGGCGAGACGACCAGCTTCAGCTTGCCTTGGAACACGTTCTTGTACGGCGTGCTCGGCGCCGTGTCCGTCGAGTTGCCCTTGTAGACGACCACCGGGCTTTCGATCAGCGCAATCGCGTCCCACTGAAGCTTCGGGCCGACGAGCAACGTGTCCGGAACGATGCCGAGCGGCTCGCCTCGATCGTCCGGGACCTGCATCATCTGGTTGATCGCGGTGGCGAGTGCGGTCTCGGAGAGGGCGCTCGTCGTCCGGTTGCCGTACGTGGAGCCGCCACCCGTCGGGTGCGCGGTGTTGAAGAAGGACACGCCGTCGTAACCCGCGTCCGAGAACCCCTTGGCGAGCGCTTCGACGACGATCTTGTGCTGATGCTCGGCGACCCGGTCCGCCAACTCGCGGACGCGAATCCGGATCAGGTCGTACTGGTCGTCCTCCACGGCGCGCCGGTCCACGGCGATGCTCGCTTCGAAGGTCTTATCCTCGATCGTGTAGTGGAACTCCCGCATGCCTTCCGGCTGGCGTTCATCCACGAACTCGCGCATCGTCGGCGTGCTGCCGAGCCATGCGTACTTCTGAGAAGGAATCGTGGTATGAACGACCGTTGCAAGCTGCTGGGCGATGCCGCTTTCGACGCGGCTTCGATACGCCTGGTCGAACTCGGTCTTCAAGCCCGGGAGAAGAAGATTCGGAATGTCGCTCTTCGAAATGGCCAAGTGATTTCCTCCTTTAGTTCACTTTCGTGTCAATGCGGACGCGAAGCCCGCTCGCTCCCGTCGAAGTCGGCTCGAGGGCGACGAGTGTGCCGACAACGTAGACGTTCGTCAGCCCGAACGTTCCGATTTGGACTTCGTTGTCGCTGAACGCGTTGACCGTCTTGCCGACATCGGCCTGCGTTGCGCCTGCAACGTCGGCGTAGACGGCGCTGCCGGACTTGGCGACGTTGCAGCGCTTGTCGCCGTTGGCGCCGGTGGAATTGTCAACGGATTCCTCCGCGATGCCGACGAAGAGAAGGTTGGCCGTGGCGTGGCTCATGGGAACGAGGTATCCGCTTGCGTTGACGCCGACCAGCGCTCCCTTGAAGATCTTCGTCGCGGCGGCGACCGGGTAGCTCTGAATCAGTGTCGGGCGATGTTTCGCCTCATACGGTTCTGTCAACGATGGCATGGTGTGGCACCTCCAGAGTGGCTCCCGCTGCTCGGAAGCGAAATCGGTTTCGTTTTCACGATAGCCATAGGACAGAAAGAGGCAAAAGGGCAACGTGCGTCCGCGCGATAGGCGGCGGCAGGTGGAAGGACGAGGGGTGCAAACACCCCTCTTTGGAATGGGTCAACTTTCACATATATGTAAAACCGCTGTGATTATATCTGGTGATTTTGCTGGGCAAATAACGATCATTTTTTGTATCTCTGCGCGATTTTCCAGGTAATTGTGCTTAATGCGATTTTGCCCCCTTGACAAAAGGGCGAGAAAGCGGGCAAAATTCGTTCACGCTATCTATCCGCCCCACACGCGTGGGGATGTAACGTCCAGGCCGAGTGGCGCTTGCTGAACGATGTTCATCCGCCCCACACGCG
>RFHN01000124.1 GCA_003695835.1 Armatimonadota bacterium | reverse complement strand
TACAATAGCGCAGCCATGCCCGCGCGCGCGGTAGTCCTCCTGAGCGGGGGACTCGATTCCACAACCTGCCTGGCGCTCGCCAAAGGCCAGGGTTACGAAGTCTACGCACTCAGCGTGGACTACGGTCAGCGCCACCGCTTCGAACTCGAAGCAGCCAAGCAACTCGCGCGGTGGGCGGACGTTCGAGAGCATGTCATCCTGCCGCTCGACCTCTCGATCTGGGGTGGATCGGCTCTCACCTCCGGCGACATTCCCGTTCCCAAAGACGGGCCCTCATCCGGGATTCCTCCGACCTACGTGCCGGCCCGCAATACGATTCTTCTCGCCTGTGCCCTCGGCCTCGCGGAGGTCAAGAACGCGGACGCCATCTTCATCGGCGTCAACGCCCTCGACTACAGCGGCTACCCCGACTGCCGCCCCGCCTTCCTCGAAGCGTTTGAGCAACTCGTCCAGGTTGCGACGAAAGCGACGGCCGACGAAGGAAGAAGGATCCAAATCGTCGCTCCGCTCCTGCACAAGACCAAGGCGGAGATCGTTCGTCTCGCGCACGACCTCGGGGTCCCGATCGAACTCACGGTGAGCTGCTACGACCCCGATCCACAAGGTCGGCCCTGCGGCCTCTGCGACGCGTGCCGGCTCCGGGCCAAGGGGTTTCAAGAAGCCGGACTGACGGACCCGGCCGTCTCTGCCACGCCATGAAGGTTTACAGCGTCAAGGAGATCTATTACACGCTCCAAGGCGAGGGCGCCCAGACCGGGAGGCCCAGTGTGTTCTTGCGCTTCGCAGGTTGCAACCTCTGGAGCGGACGAGAAGAGGATCGCGCTACGGCTGTTTGCCAATTCTGCGACACCGACTTCGTGGGAACCGATGGGTCGAACGGGGGGAAATACCCGTCACCCGCTGCGCTCGCCGAGAGAGTCGTTGCCGTCTGGAGCGAGGCCACGGGAACGTCTCCCAGCCCGAGCGCCCCTGGCTGGGTCGTCTGCACGGGCGGAGAGCCCCTTCTGCAACTCGATCCGCCGTTGCTCGAGGCGCTTCACGCCCGCGGGTTTCTCGTGGCGATCGAAACGAACGGCACTCTCCCCGTACCCGAGGGCGTGGACTGGGTTTGCGTAAGCCCGAAGGCGGGCGCAGACTTCGTCGTTCGGAAGGGGAACGAGCTGAAGCTTGTGTTCCCGCAGCAGGGGATGGACCCGTCCGCATTCGAAGGGCTGGACTTCGAGCATTTCTTCCTGCAGCCGATGGACGGGCCGAACCTACAGGAGAACACGCGGCGAGCCATCGAATACTGCCTTGCCCACCCGCGTTGGAGGCTCAGCTTGCAGACGCACAAGCTCATCGGGATCCCTTAGCGGCAGACAACGACGAGCGCGTCCGATCGTTTTATGGCCTTGCCAAGTGATAGAGAGCGTCTCCGCGCGTTACGAGGCCGCCGGTCGCCCTTCCGATAATAACGCCATCGTCCGGCGCGCGCACCCGGACGCGAGCCGTTTGGAAGGCGTCGGTGATCACAGCCAGCACTTGCCCTTTCTCAACCGTGTCTCCCAGCTCGGCCATATAGTTCGCGAGGCCGCTGCGTCCGGCGCGAACCCACTGGCTCGTGCGACAGAGAAGGGCCTCCTTTTCGGGCGGTGGGGGCGCCTCGTCCACCATCCCAAGCCGGTGCATCACCCGCCGAATCCCGTCCAACCCCCTTCCGACGACCTCCTCTTCCGCCCGCAACGTCTCGCCTGCCTCGTAGACCAGCACCAACTTGCCCATCTGTGTTGCGGCTGCTCGGAGGGAGCCGTCCCTCATTTGAGAGTCGAGGATCACTTCGGGGCCGAACGCCCGAGCGATCTCCACCGCTTCCTCACGCGCAAAGCTCACCCGGACTTGCGGCAAGTTGCGTCGCCCCGAGCCCGCTGTGTGCAGGTCCACTCCGTAGTCGCAGGGTTGGACGACCAACTGCAGAAAAAGGTGGGCAATCCGGGCGGCGAGCGATCCACGCTGAGAGCCTGGAAAAGAACGGTTGAGGTCGCGCCGGTCGGGCAGGTACCGAGTTTGATTCATGACGCCGAACACGTTCACCACGGGAACGACGAGCAGCGTTCCCCTGAGCGTCCGTGGGTTCACCCTCGTGAGCAATCGGCCGGCAATATGAATGCCAGCGATTTCGTCGCCATGCAAGCCAGCATTCACCCACATCGTCGGCCCAGGATGACGGCCGTGGATGACCACTACTTGCAGCCCGAACTGCGCTCCCAGCGCATCTCTCGCAACGGGGATTTCGATTCGCTTACTGTGCCCGGGAAGGACGTATTGATCCGCGAACGAGAAGGGGCTTCGCCTCATCCCTTGCCCCTCCCTGCCCGCTTCCTCGTTTCTTCCGGCGGCTTTCCACCGAGGTACGACCGCTTGGGATCAACTAAGAACCGACCGGCGAGAGTCTTGCGGCCGATAAGCATACGGAACCCCATTACGTCGCGCCGTGTCAGTGTCACTTCCGCTTTGACTGGTATCCCGCAAAGGACGATCGTCGTCTCGATGACCGGGCGCTTCTGGGCGTGCCCGCTGGAACTCCGCACCGTCTTCTCGCCGACAAGCGGCGCCTCCACGGTCACGGAAGTCTTGCTGTCGCGTTGGATCGGGTGGATGTCGAAACGAACCATATCCACACCGTCTCGTCGAAACCTCTTGAGGTTGAACGCGTGGAGCGAAGAGGTCCTCGCGCCGGTGTCAATCTTGGCTTTGATCGCCTCGATGCCGAGTTCGGGAAGGCTGACCCATTCCCTCCAGCCGACCGTCACGCGACTCTTCCCTCGCCGCTTCTTCATGAAGTTTGCTACCTTACCCCTGTTGACAAGACGAGAAAGGTCTACGCGACGGACCAGCCCGCAGCCGTAGGGGCTGAGCAGCGGTAATATCCGAGCGATGCTCCAGGTGCACTCCCTCGTGAAGGACTACGGGACCTTCCGCGCCTGCAACGGCGTCTCCTTCGAAGTGATGCCGGGCGAGATTGTAGGCCTGCTCGGTCCGAACGGGGCCGGGAAGACGACGGCGCTCCGCTGCATTGCGGGAATTCTGCGCCCCACCTCCGGTCAAATCCTCATCAACGGGTTCGACATCCTACAGCAGCAGGCCGAAGCGAAAGCGCGCATGGCCTACGTCCCGGAGGTCCCGGCCCTCTACGAACTCCTCACGGTCAGGGAACACCTCCGGTTCGTCGCCATGTGTTTCGACCGCCTGGACGCCTTCGAGAGATTCGGCGACGAACTTCTCGCCAAATACCGACTCACCGACAAGGCGGACTCCTTTGTCGCCACCCTGAGCAAGGGCATGAAGCAGAAACTCGCAATCGCCTGTGCGTTCGTCCACGATGCAAACGTTCTGCTGCTTGATGAGCCGCTGGTGGGCATTGATCCGAAGGGTGCACACGAGTTCAAACAGGAACTGATCCGAGCCAAGCAAGACGGCGCGGCGATTCTCATCAGCACGCACCTACTCGATACGGCCGAGCGGTTCTGCGACCGCGTGGTGATCCTAGCGCGCGGTGAGAAGGTCGCGGAAGGGACCGTGGAAAGCCTCCGCGAACAAGCGAACCTCGCGGGCGGGACACTGGAGGACGTCTTTCTCCGCCTCACCGAAGAACAGCCCGAGATCACGTTCGACCTTTCCGAAACGCCATGAAGCCTCTGCTGTATCTCACCTGGCGCTCCTTGGTGAACAGTGTGCGTCGCGCGCTCCGCAGCCCGACTCGTTTGATCGGCGTGGCGTTCCTTCTTCTTTGGTGGTTCTCGATCGTCGGGGCGAACTTCTTCCGCGGCCCAACCCGAACCCAAGGCCTCCCGACGCCGCCACCTCTCCCTGACAGCATCTTCCCGATCTTCCATCTTCTCCTGCTGGGCGGGTTTCTGACGCTTCTTGCGATGCGCCTCTCGATGGCGTTCCGCGTTCCGGGTTACTATCAAGGCGCGGACGCGGACGTGCTCTTCCCCACGCCTATCTCGCCGCGAATCGTGCTTCTGCACCGGTTCGTCTTCGACTACCTCTTCACGCTTCTCTTCCCCTTGTTGCTGCTGGTGTTCGGTGGAAGGCAGTCATGGCGTGGCTTGGAGTACCTCGCGCGCGGTGTCGAGGACCCCGCACAAGCCGGGCGCATGGCCCTGGCCGCTTATCTTCTCGTTACGCTGTTCGGCGTTTCGCTCAGTTACGCCCTCGGCCTCTGGATCAATCGCGATTCTCCGGAGGGCCGACAGGGCAGGCGAATCGTATTGGCTCTGCTGCTGGCCCTCGCTGCCTATCTCGCGGGCGGGGTGGTCGGCGCGATTCGGTCGGGACAGGCAGTGGACGCGCTCTTGGCCTTCTCCAACGCGCCGATCAGCCGCGTCGTCCTTCTTCCCGTCCACGCGGGCGCCAACATGGTGCTGGGCTTCCTCCACGGGCCCGCTACGATCGCGTGGTCGGGTCTGGCGATCCTGGTGCTGGGCAGCCTCAGCTTCCTCGGATTGGCTTTGCGTCAAGCGGACCACCTCTATGACATGGCGGCAAAGCAGATCGGCGGCGTTCAGGCGCGGAGGGAGGCGCACCGGCAGGGCGATATGTTCTCGATCTATCGGCTCTACGCGCAACAGGGGCGACTGAAGGCGAGGAAGCCGCCGCTGATCTACAAGATGAACCTTCGAGGACCGTACGCCATCCTTTGGCGGGAGGCGATCCTCCAGTTTCGGGCGTACACCGGCATGTTTGTGATCATGCTCTTGATCCTGGGGTTTATGAGCGCGATTGCAATCTTGGCGCCGGACGACGAATCTGGCGCGGCCTCGCGCGTTCAGATGACGATGCACGGCCTGATCATCCTCTCGTTCGCCATGTCCGCGGCGCAAGGCGGCTTCCTGGAGATGCTTCGGCGCGTGGATGTGGAGAAGCCGCTCCCCTTCCCGGTCCGCACCATCTGCCTGATGGAGATTCTGGGCAAGTGCCTCTTCCCGGCCCTTCTTGGAACGATCTCAGCCCTGCTGATCTTCGGTACGACGTTGGATTGGGACACCGCCCTCGCCGTGCTCTTCGCCTTCCCAACGACGGCAGCCGCAATTGTCGCCGTCCAGATGATCCTGATTCTCAACTTTCCCGACGTGGACGACCCCACCCAACGGGGGTTCCGGGGGCTTCTGCAGTTCCTTGGCGCGGCGATCGCCTCTCTGCCAACTTTGATCCTCTTCGTAGTCTTCGGGCTTCTGGGGCTGCCTCTCGCCCTGGCAGGCATCCTCGCCGCAGCCTGCGGAGCCGCCCTCGTTTTCCTCTGCTCCCAGCTGGCGGTCCCGTTCTACGCGAACTACAACCCGGCAGACTGACGGGCAGCGAGCCAGATGGGGCG
>RFHN01000123.1 GCA_003695835.1 Armatimonadota bacterium | reverse complement strand
CGGTCGTCGAGGGCGGGTCGAAGCCGATCTCCCTGAGCGTCGGCGTATTCGGAGGCCGCAGAACCCGAGAAAGAGAGAACGTTCACCTCGCTTCGACTTTGGACAATCTCATCAACCGCGCAAGCCAGGAATGCATGGCTGCGAAGGGCCACCGCGAGGCACAAGGCGAGCCGATCCAAGCCGCGCGTCCTGCCCGCACGGGGGAGCGATCGGAGGAGGTTGGAGCCGCGATCCCAGCAGGCGAGTTCAGGCTGGAGTCTGTTACGGTCTCTCCCATCGAAGGCAGATTCACCGCGACGGCGATCATCCGCCGCGGGGAGCAATCCGCCACCGGACAGTGCTACCGCGCCGGAACCGTGGCTGAAGCTGCGGTCAAGGCCGTCCACGAGGCTGTGTCCAAGCTTCGCGGGGTCTACGCGACGCCGGAACTCGAGGACGTTTTGGTCGGAGAGCGGGACGGCAAGCCTCGGTTCGTCACGGTTGTGGCGGGCTGGGCTGGCGGGAGCGGCGCCTCGACGCGTCTGGTGGAAGGAGATGAAGCCCTTGCGGCTGCCTCCGCCGCTCTCGAAGCGATCGCGCGCGCCCTGGAACACGAAACCGAAGAAGAGTAGTTTTCCGCCCCCGTGTTGAAAGTGTGTTATCCTAAATGAAGGGAGTGGCACACTATCCCTTCTCGTACCTGCCCTTGGTCATGGGGCCCCGCACTGGGCGCTTCCATGCGAGCCTGCTCGCCTACCGCGATGCAATCGAGCAGGACGACCGCTCGTGGGCGGAAGAGGCGCTGCGCCAGATGTTCCTCGAATCTTCCCTGGACGGCGACGAAGAGGCGTGGGAGTCGTGCTTTGTGGCGGGATGGTATGAAGAGTATTCGACGCTCTCGGAAGGCGACGCGGAGGACGCGGAGTTTGGCGAACGCGATGAGCCGGACGGGGAGGGCTGGGAGTTCCCGGACGAGTGGGATGCGTATGAGGTAACCGAACCTGGCGGATTACCGTAGAATGGAGTGGATGCCTGAACCGACCCGATCCCTGAGACTGCTGGAAGAGATACTCCGGATGGTTCCCGAAGAGAACCAGCGGCTGCGCAACTACCTGGCTGCTTTGCGAGAGTCGCTCGAGCAGGAGGGCGAAGAGGCGCAGAAGACGCGGGAGCTGATCGCTGAGTATGAAGCCGCTTACGAGAAGCTGACTTCGCCCGCGAACCGCGTGGGGGTGTTCCTGCAGATGCTCGAGGAGGGGATCGCCTTGATCGCAGTGGGCGAAACGGAGTTCGTAGCATCGCTTGATCCGAACCTTGACGTCAGTGAACTGAAGGCAGGCGTTCGGGTCAAGGTGAACGAGGCCTACGCGGTTGTCGGAGTCCTTCCGCCTCATCCGGGTGGTCAGGTGATGAAGGTCTCGGAGGTGCTCGAGCAGGGTCGGCTCCGAGTGAGCCAGGACCCGACGGGAAGCGTGGGCCGGGTCGTCCAGCGCGCGGCTGCGATCGCGGAGGCCTCGATCAAGCCGGGCGACGAGGTTCGGATCGAACCCAACTTCAAGGTTGCGCTCGAACACTATCCTCAGGCGGAGTCCCGAGAGTACTTCTACGAAGAGGTACAGGAGATCACGTGGGATCAGATCGGCGGGCAGGAGGAAGCCATCGAGCTCATCCGAAATACGATCGAGTACCCGCTTCTTCATCCGGAAGTGTTCGAGAAGTTCGACAAAAAACCCATTAAGGGGATTCTGTTGTATGGCCCGCCTGGTTGCGGCAAGACGTTGATCGGGAAAGCGACCGCACACAACGTGGCGAAGGAATACAGCAAGGTTCTCGGCCGGGAAGTGAAGGAGTACTTCATGTACATCAGCGGGCCGAAGATCCTGAACATGTGGTTGGGGGAAACGGAGCGCATGGTTCGGGAGATCTTCCAGACTGCGCGGGAGCAGGCGAAAGACGGGCGATTGGTGTTCATCTTCTTCGATGAAGCGGAGAGCGTCCTGCGCACGAGGTCGAGCGGGCGGTGGCTCAACATCAGCAACACGGTCGTCCCTCAGTTCTGTGCGGAGCTGGACGGTTTGGTCGAGCTTGAAAATGTGGTATTGATGCTGACCAGCAACCGACCGGACTACATTGACCCGGCGATCCTCCGTCCGGAAAGAATCGACAGAAAAGTGAAAATCAAGCGGCCGGACAAAGAGGCCACGCGAAGGATTTTCGAGATATATCTGAAAGAGTCGTTGCCGTACGACCCGGAAGCCCTCGCGGCGGAGGGTGGGGACAAGCTGGCCCTGCGCTCTTGCCTCATTGACACGATCACTTCGTTCCTTTGGCGAACCGTTCCAGAGACGGAGTTCGTCCGCGTGTACTTCCGGAACGGGGGAAGCTCCACGCTGTATTGGAAGGATCTCATCAGTGGCGCCCTGATCAAGTCGGTCGTGGATCGTGCCAAAGACAAGGCGATCAAACGCGCGATCGGCGATCCGAGCCGCGAGCACGGCATCTCGTTGTTGGACCTCGAAGAGGCGGTGCGGGAAGAGTACGAGGAGAACGAGATCTTCCCGAAGAGCGACAGCCAAGAGGACTGGCTGAAGTTGCTGGATTTCGAAGAGGATAACGTCGCGTCGGTTCGCCCGATCCGGAAAGGCGAGGTTAAGGCTCGTCCAGTGATTTAATCGCTACCGGTTCCGCCAGTCGCCGCTTTTGATGACGGTCCCTCCCTCGACGTTCGTTGCAAAGTAGGCCCAAGCGAGGTGCTGGCCGTCCTTCGTCGTGCAAAAGAGCAGCGCGCGGTAGTAGAGGGATCGTTCGAGGTGATCGTATCCCCGAAAGCCTTCGTAGAAGTCAATGTCAAGGAAGAGCGCGTCCAGGTTCTTGTGCCGGATGCATTCGCCCTGGACGGTGTGCTCTGGGGACGGAACCAGACAGGGCAAGCCTGACACCTCATACAGGAGTCCGGGGGCCTCGGCAGGTTGCCATGCGATGACGTCCTCATCCGGCTGGATCCGAAGCTCCATCGGTTCCCCAGCCATCAGGGTCCCGTAAACGAAGAGACGATCGGTAATGAGGGGTACGACTGCGCATTCAGCGGCTGCCGTGAGCTGAACATCACCCAGAAGTTGGTGGGCGTCGAGTCCGGCGCGTACGATCTCGAGGTAGGTGGGTTCGGCTCCGATGGGTTGGGGCTTGGCTCGCTCTGCGGGAACGATGTAGGTCTGCGCCTCGATGGGCTTGCCGTAGCGATCGAAGACGTTTACGGTTCTTCGTTCGTAGAAGCTCGGCGCGCCTTCCTTGTGGTCCAGGGTCTCCCAACCACCGTCCCGGACGTGAAAGACGACGCCGTGCACCGCTTGCCCGGTCCGGGCCCTCAGGTTGAGCACGCCTCCGCCGCGCCTTGAGGAATAGACGTTGAAGATGTACTCCGAGTCGGGGAGGAACGCGTCGGTGACCTTGCCGATGAACGGGTAGCCGTGACCCTTCTTATTGCACCAGCTGCGGAGGTCGGCTTCGTTGAGGTTGGATCCGTAGGCGAAGTAGAGGTCCTGCGACATGGTTGTCCTGCCTTTTCGGTGAAAGTGTACCG
>RFHN01000122.1 GCA_003695835.1 Armatimonadota bacterium | reverse complement strand
TGTCCACTCTACACACCGTGGACGCCGCCCAAACAATTGACCGAATCGTTGACGTCTTCCCACCCGATCAGCAGGCGCAGATTCGCACTCAGCTTTCGGTAACGCTCCAGGCCGTCATCAGCCAGACGCTGATTCCGACGAAAGACGGACGGGGGAGAGTCGCCGCGTTCGAAGTCCTGATTGCAACCCACTCGGTTCGCACGCTCATCCGCGACGGCAAGACGCACCAGCTCTACATGGACATCCAAACCGGTGCGGAACACGGGATGCAGACTCTCGACAACCACCTCTTGCAACTGCTTCGAGACGGGATTATTGATTACGAACACGCCCTCGCCAAGAGTCAGGCTCCAGCCGAGTTCCAACGCCGCGCGCTATAAGAGGGCTTGGCCAACGGAGGTGGCGATGGGAAGAATTGAGCACCTCTTGCGGCGGACGGTCGAGATGGATGGCTCCGACCTCCACATCAAGGCGAACAGCCATCCCTACGTGCGCGTTTACGGCGAACTGGTGCCTTTGGAGGACGAAGAGATCTTCACGCCCGAGACCGCGAGAGAGGAGATCTTTGCCGTCATCAGCGAACAACAACGCAAGAGGTTTCTGAAAGAGCTCGAGTTGGACTTCGCGTACGAAATCCCGGGCGTGGCTCGGTTTCGCGGGAACATCTATCAGCAACGCAACCTCATCCAAGCAGCGTTCCGCGTTATTCCTCTCCGCATTCAAACGCTCGACGAGCTCGGTGTGCCTCCGATCGTGAAAGCGTTCTGCGAGCGGCCCAGGGGCTTGGTGCTGGTAACCGGCCCGGCCGGAAGCGGGAAAAGCACAACCCAAGCGGCGTGCATAGACTATATCAATCATAAGTTCCCGTGCCACATCGTTACCGTGGAGGACCCGATCGAGTTCATCCACGAGGACGACAAGGCGTTCATCAATCAGCGTGAGCTGGACGTGGACACGCTGTCGTTTGCCAACGCGCTCAAATATGTCTTGCGCCAAGACCCGGACGTGATTCTCGTGGGAGAGATGCGCGATCTCGAGACGATCCAACTGGCAATTACCGCCTCCGAGACCGGACACCTCGTCTTCGGAACGCTCCACACGGTGGACGCCGTCCAAACGGTAGACCGAATCATTGACGTGTTTCCCATTCACCAGCAGCAACAGGTGCGAATGCAACTATCGGTGAACTTGGTTGGCGTCATCTCGCAGACGCTGGTGCGAAGGAAGGACGGGCGAGGGCGCGTCGCTGCGTACGAGACACTCAACGCGGTGGGAGCCGTGCGCAACCTCATTCGAGAGAACAAGACCTATCAGATAAGCTCGATCGTGCAGACGGGCGCTCGCTTGGGGATGCAGACGCTCGATCAATCTTTGGCGAACTTAGTGAAACAGGGGCTTGTCAGCGAAGAGGACGCCGCAGCGCGCGCCAAGGAACGGGGCGAGTTCGAGCGCCTGGTCGCCACCAAGTAACGTCTTTACACCGTCAGCTGGCGGATCGTCGGAGCAAAGAGATAGACCGCCAGACTCATACCGACCACGGCTGAACCTCCGATCGCAAAGGCGACTTCCAAGCTCATCCTTTCACTGATCCATCCGAATAGGACTGATCCGAGCGGGTGAGCCGCAGCCACTGCCCAGACATGCAACGAGATCACCCGCCCCCGAATCTCGGGCGGAGACAACGCCTGGTAGGTCGCGTTCGCCCCGGAAAGGAACATGCTTCCGCCTGCGCCCAAGACTGCCAGCGAGACCATCGCTTGCCAGGGATGAGAGCTCAGCGACAGGCCCATGGCGCCAAGCCCCACCCCGCCCATCGCCGTGGCAAGCAACAACCCCCTGGCCGGCAAGCGGCTGAGGCTCGCGAGCAGCAGCAACCCCGCGACGGCGCCAACGCCCGTGGAGGCCATCAGCATGCCCAAGCCGTTCCCGCCAAGCCCGAACTTCTCTTTGGCTAATGCCGGCAGAAGCGCAAGATAGAACATTCCAAAGAACGCGGTGCAGAACACCATCGAGGCGAGCAGACGGAAATCCGGCCTGTCTAAGACGTAGCGAAAGCCCTCTTTCAGGTTCTCGATCATCTTGCCGGACATCTCGGAGTTGGGAAAAGAATTCACGCGGATCAATTGGATCGCGATGATCAAGGCGAGAAAGCTCACCCCGTTGACGAAGTAGCACGTCGCGGCGCCGTACCGCTCGAGCAGGAAGCCGCCGACAGCGGGTCCAGCCAAGCGAGCCAGGTTGAACGTAGCGGCATTGAGCGGAACTGCGTTGGCGAGGTCCTCCTTGGGCACAATCGTGCTGATCATCGTGTGACGGGTCGGGATATCAATCGCCGCGGCTGTTCCGCTGATAGCCGCCAGTCCGGCAATCAGCGGGAAAGAAGCGAATCCGAGGTACACGGCGAGCGCAAGAGTCAGCGCCGTCAGCGCCAAGGCGCTTTGCGTAATCGTCAGGATGACCTTCTTGTCGAAACGATCCGCGAGCCACCCACCGAGCGGCGTGAGCACCATCATGGGGCCTGCCGAGAAGAGGGTGAGTAGGCCGAGCAGCGACTCGCTCTTGGTCAGCTCAAACACGAGCCAGCCCTGCCCGACGTTCTGTATCCAGGTCCCAAAGAAGGACAGGAGCGCTCCGAACCAGAAGAGTCGAAAGTCGCGATGCCGGAGCGCGCTGAAGTTGTCGGGCAAGGCTGACCAGAGGTTGTTGAAACCAAGCCGCTTGCCCACGGTGGGCGAGAGTATAGCGCGGGTAGACTCACGCCGCAATGAAAGCGCTCGCTCTGTTGGTCGGCGTCCTCTTTTCGCTCGGTGCCTTCATCGGTTGCGGAGGCCCACAAAAGCAAAGTGAGAGCCAGAGCCCGAATGGCGGGAACCAGGCGTCGCAAACGGAAACAGACACCAGGCCGAAGGGGGAAGAATTGGGAACTATCGTACTTGAACTTTATCCAGACAAAGCTCCAAAGACCGTCGCCCAGATCGTGAAATTGATCAAGGAGGGCTTTTACGAGGGTCAGAGGATCCACCGCGTAGACCCTGGCGCAAACGGAAAGCCGTGGGTCGTCCAATGGGGCGATCCGCAATCGAAGAAGGATTCCTGGCAGTATCTCCGTCTCGGCACGCAAGGCTCCGGCGACCAACTTCCCTTCGAAGAGAACGACCTGAAGATGGAAAAAGGGATCCTCGCGATGGCGAGCACCGGCTCGAAGGTCGGCGGGGATTCACAGATG
>RFHN01000121.1 GCA_003695835.1 Armatimonadota bacterium | reverse complement strand
TCCTCACCGAGCAAAAAAGCCGCGCTTCCACGAAGCACAGCCTTTCTTACTCGGCGGCTGCATCGCCGCTCATGAGTCTTCGGCTCTTGCTTCGTCTACGGGGTTAGCTGACGGGCTCGGGCCAAGAGGTACCCTATCCGCTTTCGCGGAATTCGCCCCAGGAGTCTGGGTCCCCCGCTTTCCCGGTCTTGGGAAATTAGACGTCGCCAGCGGTTTCCCACCGGCACATAGTAGTTTACCCCAACTCGCGCGGTTAGGTTCCCAAAACCGCTCGGCCTTCACGAATCCTTATCTCCGTCCTCGTCGTTCTCCCGGTAGCTCCGCTCGAACAGCTCCTTGAGCCGCAGCCGCTCCAGCTCCTCTTCTCGACGACGCTCCCAAGCCGACGTTCCTTCCTTCGTCTCTTTCGATCCGAATCGAGGTAGGGAAACGCCTCCCCGCAGCCAGAAATGGGCGATGGCCAGCGGAACCAAGGCGAGAACGCCCCGTAGAGGGGCGCCAAACCCGAAGGAAACCAGCACGAAAACGAAGGAAGCGAGCGAGAGCCACTTGGCCTTGATCGGAAGAATGCCCCAGAACAGGATCGTCGCCTCGGGCGCTCGCGCCGCCCATCCCACGAGCAGGCACGTCGCGGGCAGCCCAAAGGAGGCAAGAAAAATCGGGTTTCCCCGCGCCAGGCTCGCAGCCAGAAGAAGAGCGAGAGGCGCGGACACCGTCACGACTCCAAGGAAGACGCCGAATCGCCGCCACCCCATCCCCCTTTCGAGCGACGCGCCGAAGTAGAACAGTGAGAAGCCCGCCCACAGCGCCGTCCACAGGGCGCCTGGGCCTCCCACCCACGTGAGAGCGTATGTGACCAGCGTCCACGGCTTTCGCAAACCGCTGTCGCTTTCCCAAGCCAGCTCGGAAAAGACGCGTCTGGCCTCGCTGCCGGATAGAAGGAAATACAGCACAAGGGAGACGCCCAGAAGCACCATGAGCCCCCGGGAAATCGGCGCCCCGTCGCGGAAAATCCACCTCCGAACTTGCAGGATAGGGTTGTTTTGGGACATACTGGCTTTACGAGCGGGTATTTTGTGGGGTTAGAGACGTCTCTATATAGGGATCTCTAAGGCCGTTCTGCTCCATGAGTAGAGCATAGGATACCGATTCGCGATGAGTTCGAACGACGACTATTGGAATGAAGTAGCGGTTGCAGACGGCGAGTTGATGCGCCGTGCGCAGGCTGGCGAGGATGGGGCCTTTGAGGTCCTGTTCGAAAGGCACCGTGACAAGACGTTCACCATCGCGCTGTCCATCCTCGGAGACGCCGCCGAAGCCGCCGACGTCGTCCAGGAAACGTTCCTCAAGGCTTACCGAAAACTCCACCGCTTCCGCGAAGATGGAGCCATCAAATCCTATCTCTACCGGACGGCACGCAATGCAGCGATTGATGCGCTTCGAAAGCGTCGTACCGACTCGACTCCCCTGGAGCACGCGGACGGAGGGGAGCGCGTTCTGCTCGACCCGACCGATCGCCCCGATCAGACATTCCAGAAAAAGACGAACCTCATCGAACTCAACAAGGCTTTGAACTCGCTCTCCGAAGAACATCGAGTCGTGGTCGTCATGCATCACTTGGAGGAGCTTACGGTGGAGCAGATTGCAGAAGAGCTGCAGATCCCGGTCGGCACGGTGAAGAGTCGTCTCGGGCGGGCGCGGGAGATCCTCCGCAGAAAGCTTTTGGGAACCGTTGACCTCGACTAACGTATTAGTCAGTAGGAGACGTGTCTGATTGCCGAGTTGTTCAGCGGATCATATCCGAGGCTGACGATCTTGACCTTGAGGCTTTCGACCCCGAGATCAGGCGTCATATCGGGTCGTGCAACCATTGCTCGCGGTATCTGCGAGAGATGGCGAGCGTAGATGCCGCGTTCGCGGAGTTCCTCGTACCAGGCGAGGGAGTCACGCTGGCGACGGTTGCTTCTCAGCGCGCCTCGAGCGAACAGCGGCTCAGGCTGGCGAAAGCGGCGATCTTCCTCGTAGCGGCGTTGTCGGTTCTCGCGTGGTCGCTTTACGCAAACTCTCAACGGGTCGAGTGGTTCCCATTCGGCGCCGCCGAGGACCCTGTCGGCCAGACCTGCAGCGGCCAGTGACGACTGCCCTTACGGTAAAGTAGGGTGCCATGCCGATCCTCGCTCTCGTTCGCCACGGCGAATCCATTTGGAACGCACAGAACCGTTTCACGGGTTGGATTGATGTGCCGCTCTCCGAAAAGGGAAGGGAAGAGGCGAGGCGAGCGGGCCGTGCCGTCAAGAAGGCGGGTCTCCGATTCGACGTCGCGTACACCAGCGCTCTCCGCCGCGCTCAACACACCCTCGATCTGATGCTCGAAGAGATGGGCGTGGATCTTCCCGTGATCCGCGATCAGGCGCTCAACGAGAGAATGTACGGCGATCTACAAGGCCTCAACAAAGACGACATGCGCGCCAAATACGGGGAGCACATCGTTCAGCTTTGGCGGCGGAGTTACGACATCCCGCCCCCCAACGGCGAGTCGCTCAAGGATACGGCCTCCCGCACTCTGCCCTTCTATGAGCGGGCTATTCTCGGCGACATCCGGCAAGGATTGAACGTATTAGTCGTTGCGCACGGCAACAGCAACCGGTCCATCGTGATGGCGTTGGACCGTCTCTCGCCCGAGCAGGTGTTGCAGCTCAACCTCGAAACGGGGGTACCTTACGTGTACGAGTTGAGCGAATCCGGCGAAGTTGTCGGGAAGCAGATTTTAGCGATGGATGAGTAAAAGTGGGAGCGGATGGGTGCTGGTGTGCCCTCCGGTCTTCAAAACCGGTGTGACTCGCTTGCCGGGTCAGGTGGGTTCGATTCCCACACGCTCCCGCCACTTCTTGCGCAGGAACGGGTAGAATGGGGTCAGTACCGGCGCCAGAGACGCGCCAGCCGCATAGGCCACACGTGCGAAGAGGGGTCGCACCGAGGCGCAAAAGGGGTGCCGATGCTGATGGAGTGGCTATGGCTTATCGACCGACACGATACGAACAGGTCATGAAGGCCTCGGAAGCCTACGACGTCCGTGCGCGGAAAATCTTCGGCGGTATGGGCGTCTACACGGGCGAAAAGATGTTCGCCATCTTGCTGGACGACGTCGTGAGTTTCAAACTCTCTCCCGAAGACCGCCAAGCTGCGCTCTCCATGGAGGGCGCTTGTCTTTTCCGGCCAGGGCCGGATAAAGAGCCGATGCCGGAGTATGTGGTGATGCCGCAGTCCGTGCTGGACAACGAAGAAGAGTTCCTCGAGTGGCTCCGACGAAGCGCCGAATACGCGCGCTCGAAGTCGAAGACCGCGCACTAACGACGTCAAGACGGGGCGCTACACGATGCTGAGCGCTCACGGGCGGAGAACAAACTACGCACCGGAGCGCCGCTCGTTTTCGTCTCTTTCCATAAGAGCAAACTTGCCGGCATGAACAAGAAGAAGTTGGTTGTGGCGCCCGTCTCCGAGTTCTGGGGCGAGATTCGACCGCCGAGCGACAAGAGCATCACGCACCGAGCCTATATGCTCAGTGCGATTGCCGAAAGGGGCGGAGTGGTGCGGCTGCCCCTGGAGTCGGAAGACTGCGACAACACCCTCGCGTGCCTCAAGGCTCTTGGGGCGAGCTTCCGGAGAAGAGAGGAAGAGGTCGAGTTCTACCCTTCCGCCCTGACGTCCGCTCCCGGTGCGCTGTGGTGCGGGAACTCCGGCACGACGATCCGCCTACTCACGGGTCTTCTCTCGGGTTTGGGCGTTCACGCCCGTCTGGAAGGGGACGAATCTTTGAGCCGACGCCCCATGCGGAGGATCGTCGAGCCGCTGCGACAAATGGGAGCCGACGTGGAAGGCGACTATCCACCCATCACCGTGCGTCCCGCTCCGCTCCATGGCATCACCTACTCGATGCCGGTTGCCAGCGCTCAGGTCAAGTCCGCGATCCTGCTCGCCGGGCTCTCGGCGGAGGGCGAAACCACGGTCGTTGAGCCTGCCCCGAGTCGCGACCACACCGAGAGGATGCTGGAGTCGGCCAAGGTCCCGATCGAACGCGAGGGCCGTAGCGTTCGGATTCGTCCGGCGCGACCGGATCGAATCGAGATGACCGTTCCGGGCGACATCTCTTCGGCCGCCTTCTTCATGGTCGCCGCCGCAGTACTGGGTGGCCCGGTGACGCTCAAACAGGTGGGCGTCAACCCGACGCGCACTGGAATCCTCGATGTGCTGAAAGCAGCCGGCGCGAGCGTTTCGGTTACCGTCGCCTCCGTCGAGCAGGGTGAGCCCGTTGCCGATCTTTTGGTCGAGCGGGGCGCGCAGACCCTTGAACCGTTCCACATCGCCGGCGACCTCGTGCCGCGCCTGATCGACGAGATCCCAATCCTGAGCGTCCTGGCGACGCAGTGCGACGGCGTCAGCACGATCCGGGACGCAAGGGAACTCCGAGTCAAAGAGAGCGATCGCATCCAAACCATGGCCGAGGGGCTGTCTCGGATGGGCGTAGAGGTTGAGGTGTTCGACGATGGAATGGCGATTCGCGGCCCAGCCAAACTGACCGGCGCCCGAGTCGAGGCCCACCATGACCACCGCGTCGCCATGTCTTTCGCCATCGCAGGTCTCTTCGCTGAGGGAGAAACCGAAATCCTTGGCGCAGAAACGATCGCGACCAGCTTTCCCCCGTTCGAAAGCGAGCTTCGGAGGCTGGCCACGGTTGGTTGAAGCGATCGCCATCGACGGACCCGCCGGAGCAGGGAAGAGCACCGTCGCCCGCCTTCTCGCGGAACGGCTCGGATTCCAGTACCTCGACACCGGCGCCATGTATCGCTGTGTCGCCTTGGCGGCCTTGCGATCCGGTACGCCGCTCAACGATCCAACTGCCCTGGGAAGACTCGCCGAAGAGATCCGAATCGAGTTTCAGCCCGGAACTCCCCAGCGCGTCTTCCTGAACGGCGAGGACGTCACCGACTTGATCCGGACCGCCGAGGTATCGGAGGCGGCCAGCGTCGTCAGCGTGCATCCCGAGGTGCGTAGGCAGATGGTGCGCCGCCAGCGACAACTCTGCGAGGCGGGCGGCGTCGTCCTCGAAGGCCGCGACACGACCACGGTGGTCTGTCCCGATGCGCGGCTCAAGGTCTTTCTGACCGCCTCGCTCGAGGAACGCGCAAGGCGGAGGCTTCGCGACCTACAGGCGGCGGGAGCCGAGGCGACCTTCGAAGAGGTACTCGAGCAGATTCGGGAACGGGATGCGCGGGACTCCGGGCGCTCGGTTAGCCCGCTGCAGAGGGCGGAGGGAGCGCTCGTCGTGGACTCAGAAGGCATCTTGCCCGAGGAAGTCCGGGATCGAATCCTCGCCGCGTGGGTCGAGAACGGCGGGCAGCCGCCGCCAGGATAAGGCTCCGCCGGCCGCCGCAGCCGCTTTCGCAGCGCAACCTCGCCCCAAAAGCGCCTCCCTCCCTCGCGTTTCCATTTTCCGACGATTTTCGACGAGAATCACCTCCGTTCTTGCTCAATCTGCTCGGGGATGCCCCCTCTGTAACGGTTGCAAACGACAATTGTAAGGCGTATCTTCTCGATTGTAAGGCGTATCTTCTCGATTGTAAGGCGTATCTCGTCGATTGTAAGGCGTACATCGG
>RFHN01000120.1 GCA_003695835.1 Armatimonadota bacterium | reverse complement strand
CGACACCTCCCTCTCCCTCCTCGGCCACCGCTACTACGACTCGACGACGGGCCGCTTCCTCACCCGCGATCCGATTGGGGATGGAAGGAACTGGTATTCGTACTGCGGGAACAATCCAGTGGCGTTCGCCGATCCGAGGGGCCTTGGCTGGGTCCGCGTTGTGCTATCGGTCGCCGGTGGTCTCGTCGGTGGCTTGCTTTCCGGCGGGAGTCCTGTTGGTGTGGCCATCGGTGCAGCTCTGGGCGGGGCGCTGGGGAGTGCACTTGAGCAGTATCGAGACTCGGGCCAGGTGGACATCGGCGAAGCTGCTAAGGACGGTATAGTCGACGGAGCGTTGGCGTATGTCGGCGGGCGCCTGGCCACGGTTGCGGTTGCGAAGGTATTCCCTTTGGACGAGGTGGGGAGCGGCATGGCGAAAGTGGTACATTACACAACGCCACGGGCCGCGAAGCTGATCGCGGAGGAAGGATTCAAGTCCAGCACTGCTTACGGGTGGCCCCGCCGGGTGCCGGACATTGTGAACTTGTTCCTGGGCAGTGGCACCAAGACCGGGGCCCAAGTGGTAGTCGCTGTGCCCGCCGACCAAGCCAGTAGAAACGTGTTCGGTGCCGTGGTATTTCAAACGGAGAGGGCGATTGTCATTGGCGTGCAGCGTTAGAGCATCGGGTGCACTGGTCGGTGCCTTGTGCGGCCAGGTTGGGTGTCTCGAATGGATGGAGAAGCCTGGATGAGAAGGCATCGGATCGCTGCGGTGCTGTTCGCACTGACTACCCTTCCGTTCGTAGTGATCGGTATGATCGCCGTTGAAGAAGTGTATCCTCAGATGCAATGGATATGGGGCGTTCTAGCCGTAGCTCACATGGTTCTAGCCGCATTCGGTGCACTCGGCCTAGCGGCCATCATTGAAGAGGTTATTACGAAGCACGGAGGACGCAGGTGAGCGCTAGGCCGGCAAGAAAGAAAAGATCCGGCGAAATCCGTAAGTGCCCTGGAGCGTCGCATATAATAAGGAACTGACCCGGGCAAGTTGCGGTCAGGAAGATGCACCAGACTCTGGCATCGACCGCCGGAAGCCACGGGACCGGCTATGCTGCCGGGTCCTTAGATTCAGAGAGGTAAGAGACGGAGATGTGTACCGATACAGGAGACTGAAATGAATTGTTCACACGTAATCGGAGTCATGTGCTCATCATTCATTTGCTTGGCTCTCACCGGTTGCGGTTTGGAGCGACAAGTCCCTGAGGCTACCGAGGGCACTGCTGCGCCTACCGCCCGCCGGATCGAGACGGCGCAGGGAAAGTATCGTGCGGTGATTACGCTGCGCTCCTACCAGCCCGAAGTGGACGCTGGTTTATGGTTCGGTGGCTCGGAGTCCACACCGGCCGAGGTGGTTCAGCGGATCGAGATATGGTACGAAGGCGAGCCGGTTGTGATCCTCAGGGGCGCATATAGCGACCTTGCGGCGGTGAACGACGCATCCATCAGACTGCTTGCCGACGGGGCGGAGTTGACAATTAGGGGTGGCGACGCCGCTGACGGTTACAGAGCGTATCTGCGTTTCCGAAACGACCAGCTCGTCTTCCGGCGGGTTGAGAATGGCGAATTTCCAGAATACTTCTATAATGAGACACACTATGTCAACGAAGAGCCGCCAGGCTGAGGGTCAGGGCAGTATGGCGGCAGAATTCAGAAACCTCGGTTACGAGGCCAGGGATGACGACGAATACGTTCGCATACAACGGCTTCGGGGCGCGGGTGAGTAAGACCGACAGCGCGGGGACGACGACGTCGCGCGCCTATGACCATGAAGATCGGGTGGCAATTCGCGGAGTTGCCGGACGAGTCTCGATTTGTGCTTAGAACCAGGCTCACCCGCTGCAGCTGGAGGACCCCGGTTACGCCCAGTTTGAAGTTAGTATGCGACCTAAGCGCAAAGAGCGGGCGAAGCCCGCTCTCCGCGATTCGATTCTGCTTCTTTCGGTTAGAAACGGATACCCGCAGCGGCGAAGAAGCCGTTGTTGTCAACGCCGTTTACCGAAGGGGCGAAGAAGTATCCGACCTCAATCGAGAACGGAGTGCCCATCTGCCCGTCGCCGGTGTTGAACTGGTACCCGATGCTTCCCCAGGCGCCGAAGCCGAACTCGTCGTTCGTCGTTCCGTTGCTCAGCTCCGTCCAGTACAGGCCGGCGGCGAGCTTGTAGAAGAAATCAGCGCCGGACTCGCCCGCGTACGCGAAAGAGCCGCGAAGGATGCCGTGGGCGCCCAGCGTGGTGCTGTCAATGCCCCCGCCGCTCCCGAACATGCCGCGAACGCCGACGCCGTACATCGAGTTCGGATTGTTCTGCTGAAGGTAGTAATCGAGACCGACCAGGAAACCGTTGTCAACGCCAGCGTCCTTGTGGTCGCCCTGCCAGAACGTCGCACCAGCTGTCACTTCGAAGGGCTTCTCGATCGTCGAATACTGCGCCGCGACGGGAATCGCGGCAGCGCAAGCCAACAAAATCACTGCAATCTTTTTCACTTCATACACCTCCTTGTGGGTTGTGTCGCATATACCCGATTCCGCTCGCTTCCTGCTTGGCGCGGAGCCATTCGGGTAAATGCAGGGCTATGCTACCCATTTCGGGCACATTTCTGGACGAAATTACGCACGACATCCCCTCCCAGAACTGGGGCGAGGTCGAATGGCGCCGCGAGTTCGAGCTGTTCCAAGCCATCGGGATTGACACCGTCATCCTCATTCGAGCCGGCTACCAAAACCGCTGCGTCTTTCCCAGCAAGGTCATCCCCAACCTCTTGCCCGTTTACGACGACCTTGCTGAGCTGTTCCTGAGCCTCGCGGACGAACACAACCTCAGGTTCTTCTTCGGTTTATACGACTCCGGATTTCATTGGATCCGGCGAACCTGGTGGCGCGAGGTCGAGATCAATGCCGCATTTATCGAAGAAGTGGTCGAGCGGTACGGACACCATCCGTCCTTTCAAGGTTGGTATTTGTGCCACGAAGTGGGTAGGAATGATATGCACGTGATCGAGTTGATTCGAACGCTGGCGTCCAAGTGCAAGTCAGTCAAAGACTTGCCTACGCTGATCTCGCCGTACCCGCACGGTCCGCGTCAGGGCGGGGAAGGGCTGACCCTGGAGGAAACCTTCGAGCATTGGGATCGGATTTTTCGAGAGACCGCCGATCTTCTCGACATCTGCGCGTTTCAGGACGGACAGGTACTGTATGAGCATGTTCCCGACCTCATGCGTGGGCTATCGGAATTGGGCGCCAACTATGGCATTACTATGTGGTCGAACGTGGAGACCTTTGCGCGGGACATGCCCATCAAGTTTCCGCCGG
>RFHN01000119.1 GCA_003695835.1 Armatimonadota bacterium | reverse complement strand
GTCGCTAATCGCGCGGCGAAGAATCTCGGCATTCTCCTCCGCGGATTCGCCGGGGCCGACCTCGTTCGGAGAAACCGCTTTCAGTCCGAACTCCTCCAGACTGTAAACGCGCTCCTCGATTTGGCGGCCATCCACCGTAGCGACGAGTGTCGGGCCGAGCGGAGAGACCTCGTCCATGCCAATCAAGCCGTGCACGACCGCTGCGCGCTCCGCGCCCAAGCGCTTCAGCACCTTCGCCATCTTTCCGGCGAGCCGCGGGTCGTAAACTCCGAGAAGCTGTCGCTTCGCCCCAGCTGGGTTTGTGATCGGGCCAAGAAGGTTGAAAACGGTACGCAGTCGAATCTCTTTGCGCGGCCCAGCTGCGTGCTTCATCGCTGGATGGAAGGCTGGAGCGAAAAGGAAGACGATGCCGACCTCGTCGAGCAACTGCCCGCATGCCTCCGGGCTTAGATTGAGGTTCACGCCGAGAGCCTCGAGCACGTCGGCGCTTCCGCACCGACTCGTCACCGCCCGGTTCCCGTGTTTGCTCACGACCGCGCCCGCGCCGGCCGCCACGAACGCCGCCGCTGTGCTGATGTTGAAAGTCTTGAACGTGTCGCCGCCGGTGCCGCAGGTATCCACCAGGCCGGTGCGCTTTGTGGGGACCGGTACGACCCGACCCCGCATGACCTTCGCGAAGCCCGTCAGCTCGGACCCCGTCTCGCCCTTCATCCGCAGCGCCACCAAGAGCGCGGCGATCTGCGCAGGCGTCGCGGCCCCAGACATGATCTGTTCCATGACCGCCCGGGCTTCCGCCTCGCGGAGGCTCTTGCGCCCGACGACTCTCTCAATCGCCTCTTCAATCGTCATCTTCGGCATTATAGTTCCGAGAGAAGGGTATCCTGTCACCACATGGTGACCTATCTGTTGATGCTCCAACAGGCCGTTGGAGTACCGAACGACGCTCTTCTTCGCCACCCCCAAGAGACCCATCTCGCAAACATCCGACAGCTCACCTTCGGCGGCCAGAACGCCGAGGCTTATTGGAACATGGACGGAACGAAGATCATCTATCAGTCCACCCAGCCGGAGTGGCCGGATGAGCAGATCCTCATCATGAACGCCGACGGCTCGGACAAGCGCCTCGTTTCGCCGGGGACGGGCCGCTGTACCTGCGGCTACTTCATTCCGGGTACGGACGAGGTGGTTTTTTCCTGGACCGGCTGGTGGGACAAAGGGCCGCAGCCGCCGGTTGACCGATCCAAGGGATACGTCTGGATGGTGAACCCATGGTTCCGGATCTTTCGAGCGAAGAGCGACGGCTCCAACATGCGGATGCTCTTGGAACGCCGTGGCTACGCAGCCGAGACGACCATCGCCCCCGACGGTTCGTTCATGGTCTTCACGAGCACGATGGACGGAGATCTCGAGATTTACCGAATGAACCTCGATGGCACCGGCCTAACCCGGCTGACGAACGAACTCGGCTACGACGGCGGACCATTCGTAAGCTGGGATGGGAAGAAAATCGTCTACCGCAGGGCCGCCATCACAAGTCAAGCCGAGCGCGACGACTACATTGGCTTGCTCAAGCAGTTCCTCGTCCGCCCGACGAAGCTGGAAATCTGGATCATGGACGCCGACGGGAAGAACAAACGTCAGGTGACCCATCTCGGCGCGGCCTCGTTCGCTCCGTTCCTGCATCCGAATGGAAAGGACATCATTTTCTCGAGCAACTACGGAGACCCGCGCGGACGAGAGTTTGACCTATGGATGATCGGCGTGGATGGGAAGAACCTCCGCAGGATCACCTACACGCCCGAATTCGACGGCTTCCCCATGTTCACGCGCGACGGCAAGCGGCTCGTGTGGGCGAGCAATCGAAACGGTAAAGTAGAAGGCGAAACGAACATCTTCGTCGCCGACTGGAAGGAGTAGAAGAAAGAGATGCTGACTCACGTGATTGCTTTCGCGTTAGCGCCCCTTTTGGGCGCTCCCCAATTGCCCGCGCCCCCGATTCGGGCGGACGCGCTTCGGGCGCATGTCGAATACCTCTCTTCCGACGCCTTGGAAGGCCGGTTTACAGGCTCTGAGGGCGAGAGGAAAGCGACCGAGTACGCCAAGAAGGTCTTCGAGGAAGCCGGGCTCAAGCCGGGTGGAGACAACGGAACCTTCTTCCAGGAATTCCCGGTCCGCTTCGGCATTGAGCCTGCGCCCGGCAGCTATCTCCGGATTCGCGTCGGCAGCCAAGTCCATGAAGCCGAGGTCGGAAAAGATTTCGTCCCCGTCTACAACGGGGACGCCGCCAACCCGACGACGGGTTCGCTCGTTTTCGTCGGCGAAGGGATTTCCTCGGATGAGCGCGACGACTACTCGGGCATTGATGTCCAGGGCAAGGTCGTCGTCGTGTTTCCAAGTTCAGGACGAGCGGCGAGTAACCGGGCGAAGGCGCGGACCGCGCAAGAGAAAGGCGCTGTCGGCATTCTCTTCGCAGGGACGCCGGAGGGAGCCGGACTGCTCGACCTAAGCGGTCGGAATGCGATTCTTCGGTCAGAAAACTTCTTCGCGGCAGCCATCTCGAGCGACTTCTTCGAAAAGGTCAGCGGCATGAAGTTCGAAGAGGCGCGGAGGCAGGCCCTCGTTGGACGGGTCATGCCGGGCTTTCCACGAGAAGCAACCGTTGAGCTCAAGACCGGTACGCAGCCGAAGACCCTCACAGGCCGAAACGTCATCGCCATCCTGCCGGGTAACGATCCGACGTTGGCGAATCAGTACATCGTGATCGGCGCGCACATTGACCACATCGGCCACGGCGAAGCCGGCGCCCTGGCTCGCGACGCGAACGACGACATCTACAACGGCGCGGACGACAACGCCAGCGGGACGGCGACGGTCCTCGAGCTGGCGAAGTACTTCT
>RFHN01000010.1 GCA_003695835.1 Armatimonadota bacterium | reverse complement strand
GGGTCAACAGCGTCATCGTGACCGTCGGGCGGGGGGTAACCGAACAGTTCGTTTCGGTGCGTATTCGCTCGACCCTGAGCATGCCGCCCGGTCAATACCAGGGCGTGGTTACTGCGGAGGTGATGGGATGACCGCTCGAATCGGCTGCCATCAACCGACAATCCCTGTTGGAGGGACCCGTGAAAGCACTCGTTACGACTTGCCTTACGCTGCTTCTGTTCTGGCTTGCGCCCGCACAGACGAACCAGGCGCAGAGCGCCGTAACCCTCGTCGTGCAGCCCTACCTGAATGTCCGATTCGACGGAAGCGGAGGCGGGGAGCACGATTTGCTGCTCATCGTTGGGGCACCGGGGAAGCGCGCTTTTCAGGTGCAAAGAGGTTTTACGGCTACAGCGAACCTGCCTTTTCTCGTGCAGTCGCACCTTCTGGCGATCGTACCGCACGAACAGTTCTGGAGCGTAGACGTAGACGACGCGATGGGTGGTGCGCAGCGCTCTCTGTCTGCGCCCGCCGGAATTCGGCGTTCCACGCTCACCGTTACGGTGCAGGTGCCCCACGGCAAGACGCCGGTCCTGGGCGCGGTCCTGCTTACGATTTCGCCCCAGTAAAGAGGGCGGCGCGAATTCCCGCCAGTGGCTGCCCGGCTGGCGGGTGCATTCCATCGGGCAGGGGCGGGGGGCTTTCCGCGAGACCGGCCTCCCGCTTCCTTGACCTCGTCTCGCAAATCCCAAAAACACTCAAAAGGAGGTTACAACAATGAAGCATCTCAAGAAACTGTTCCTCGTTCTGGCGGCTCTCGCTGCCTTCGCGGTCAACGCGAGCGCGCAGCAGTCCTCCGACCAGGCAACCGTGACGTTGACTGTTGCACAGTGGCTGAACGTTGAGTTCAACCCGGGGACAATCACCATCAACCACTCCGGTGAACCGGGCGCGTCGGCGTCTGGTAGCGACACATTCCACGTGTCCGCGAACGTGAACTGGAAGGTGACGATTACCGGCAACACGTTGCAAGACGGCACGCCGGCAGGCTCAACTTGGCAAACCCAGCTGCTTGATGCAGGCAATAACGTTGTCAATGAAGTTACCGGAGGTCCCGGTGTCTTCTCGCCTGCAGGGTCTGTAAAAGTCACCGTAACCAGTGACGCAAACACGCCGATGGGGCCGGTGAACAACTTCAACGCTGGCACGGTTACGATCACGATTAGCGCGAACTAAAGCGGCGGAGGACGGCAATGAAGGTCGCTAACCAAACAAAGGGACGCCTCGTTGCCGCGATGATTGTCGCATGGTGGTCGCTGTCGTTGACGGCGGCAGCGGACGGTCAGGGCTCCGACCAAGGCGTCGTGCTTCTCAATGTTGGGACGTATCTCAACGTGGAGTACGACAGCGGGTCGGTGTTCAACCTGTGGCAACCGTTGAATCCACCGTTCGCGTACGACGACCCACCCGATGGGTCGGAGACGCTGAAGGCCTTTGCAGCGTTCTCCACCGTCGCGAACACCAACTATCGCGTCAAAGGCGAGTTGGCTAAGCCGAAGCTGAACGGCACGGGCCCAGAGGCTCCGGGCGTGTGGACATACCGCGTAGACAGCGGGTCGTTCGCTACGTTCCCGAACCCTGCCTACAGCCTGATCTTTCCGCCACCGGGCACGACTGGCTTGGTCGCGGAGGTCAGGGTCAAGCTCGTGCCGGCAGACGGCGGCGGTGGCAGCACCTATACGAACGGAACGTTCACTCTGACGATCGAACCGTCGTAAGGGTGTCCGCCGCATGACCTGGTGTGGGCCGCGAACGCGGCCCACACCGACCAATCTGTAGCGAGGAGATCGTATGACGAGAGTCGTGCTTGTTTGTGTTCTTTATGCTCTTAGCGTTGCCCCACTGTTGGGCAGACCGCTCGGTAGTAGCGGCCAGTCCGTCGGCTTCTTTCTAAAGCCGATGGTAATCGAAGCCAATGTGAGGCCCGGAGCGCGGTTGAAAACGCAGTTGGAGATCCGACACAGCGGTGACTCTGAAACCCGCGTGATCCGCATCCACCTGTGGCACCTGTCCCAGAACGCCGGCGGGTGGGTGACGGTGGACCCGGGCGACCAATCCGCAAGCGCGTCCGTCAAAGAGAGGTCTTGCGTTCCGTGGGTCCGCCTCTCAAGAGAGTCAGTCACGCTGACTCCTGGCGCGGTGGAAACCATAGATTTCGAGCTGGCCGTTCCCTCAAGTGCAAGAGGCTTCTACGGAGCCGCACTAACCGTCGAACCCGAGGCCCCTCGAGACCGTCCTGGGGTTACCTTGAACGTTCGCTTCTTGGTGCCGATACTCATCCAGGTTGATTCGCCGACGGCGTTTCGGAAAGTCCAAGTGAGCAATCCCGGTCTCGTCTTTCGGCCCCAGGAGGACGGAAGGCCCTCTTATACGGAGTTGCGCCTTTCCCTCAGCAACCCCGGCAGCGTGCTCGTTCGTGTTGAGCTCAACGTTAGAATTTCGGCGCAAGTAGGATCCGGTTGGCGGACGGTCAGCGAAGTGACTACGGAAAAGAGGCGGTTATTGCCGGGGGCCGCCTTTGACGTCGGAATTGCCCTCCCTCGGAGCCTGCCGAAAGGGACTTACAAAATCGATGCAAGGTGCATATCCGACCAGGTTACACTGAGCACGGTTTCGTCCGAGGTTGAGTACGAGGGCGACCCTTCCGTTCAAGTCCTTCGCACTGATGCTCCGCTTGTATTGGATCCGTCCGTCGTGGAGGTCTCAGGCGCTCCCGGGTCGACACGAACAGTCTATCTGTCCCTGACGAATCCCTTGGAGGAGCCGCTCGAGGTCGCCTGTGCGGCGACCCCAGTAGCAGAGGTGGCTGGCCGCGCAATGGGTGACCTGTTGGGAGAATCCTACCTCTGCACAAAGTGGACGACGGTAACTCCGGCGAGGTTTACGCTGCGCCCAGGAAGGGAGCAGCGGATCAGGCTCCAGATCGCTATGCCACGCGAAGGACTGGACCACCCTTACTACTACACGAAAGTGACACTCGTAGCCGCCTATCCCGACGGCCAACTCGCTGGGCACACGGAAGCCCTTGTGTTCCTTAGAAACGTGATGGCAGAGCCAAGCCCAAAGGTAGAGCTACAACCGGCCGTGTTCTTGAAGCAAGGCAGAGAGGAGGTTCTGATTCAGCAAGAAGTCGTCAACGTCGGTAACACGCACGCCGAAGTCGTGTGCTCGGCCTCGCTGCGCGATACCGCTGGGCTACGCGAGTTCCGAAGTGTAAGATTGTCTTCCAGCAACAATCTACTGCTTCCTCTCTTGGGGTTCAAGTGCGAGGGAGTCATGAACCTCAATGGCCTTGCTGACGGCTCATACCTGCTCGTCACAACGGCTGAGTTTGCCGGTAAGACCGAGACACGTCGCACGTTGATCCGCATCTCAACCGGCCCGAACGGGAAGGAAGTGGAGGTTCTTCAACCGCCGGATGGGAGTCGGAGTGAGCCGGTGGCCAGCGGCTCGCAGGGGAAAGGGAAGGGCAGACGCTGAGCCATGCCCGACGATGCCTGCATCCTTTACCCATGGGCCGGGCGCCACGGTGCGCTCGGCCCCTCCCGTCCAAAGTAGACACATGAAGTCGCGTATCAGAAAAACAGGAGGAGGTCAATGATAGTCAAGAGATTCATAATAATTCCGCTGTTGCTGTTGATCGGCGTAGTAGTCGCGCTGGCGTCCCCCCAGCCCAAGGGGCTTACGATTCCCGGAGCCCCACCGCTGTGGTGGTTTGCCCC
>RFHN01000118.1 GCA_003695835.1 Armatimonadota bacterium | reverse complement strand
GTCCACCACTCTGTACTCGATCCTCAATAAAATCAACAATGGGGACACCAATATCATCACCATCGAGGACCCGGTCGAGTACGAGCTGGAGGGCATCAACCAGTGCAATGTGAATGTAAAGGCGGGCATGACGTTCGCGGCGGGCCTTCGTGCCATGTTGCGTCAAGACCCGGACGTCATCATGGTGGGCGAGATGCGGGACACGGAGACGGCGACGATCGCGATGGAGGCCGCCCTCACGGGCCACCTCGTTCTCAGCACGTTGCACACGAACGACGCCTCGAGCGCTCCCACGCGCCTCATTGACATGGGCGTCGAGCCTTTCCTCATCGCAAGCTCGATCATCGGCGTACTCGCCCAACGGCTGGTGCGAACGGTTTGTCCCAAGTGCAAAGAGGAGTATGAGGCGACGCGGGAAGCGCTCCTTCGGTATGGCTTCCCCGTTCCCGAAGAAGTCGGCTCCGAGACGGGCGGCATGATCCACATCTTCCGCGCGGGAGCGTGCGACGCTTGTAGAAAGACGGGATACAAGGGGCGCACGGGCGTCCATGAGCTGCTGCGCGTCTCGGATCCGATTCGTGACGAAATCCTTCGCAAGAGCGCAGCGCACACGATCCGCCAGATCGCGGTTTCGGAGGGGATGCGAACTCTTCAGGAAGATGCGGTCCAGAAGATTCTTCTGGGGCAAACCACCGTGGACGAAGTCTTGAGGGTGATTTACTCGGGGTAGGAGCGATGGCAGCAGTACCGAATCAAGAAGGACACGGAAGGCTGGAGGAGATCCTCAAGGGGGTAGGGGATCTTGCGGCGCTGCCACAGGTCGTCTACAAGATCGTCGAGTTGACCGGCAGCACGATGACCGCCGCGCAGGAGATCGAGCGCGTGATCTCCGTGGATCCGGGATTCAGCACGAAGATCCTGATGCTGGCGAACAGCGCGTACTATGCCCTGCCCCGGAAACTGACCTCGATCTCCGAGGCGGTTACCATGCTCGGGTTTCGCACGGTGCGACAGCTTGCGATGACCATCGGAGTCTTCGAGATGTTCATCGGAAAGAACGACGCGAGCAGTTTGCGTCGGCGAACCTGGTGGCGGCACAGCGTAGATACGGCCCTGTGCGCCCAGGCTCTCGCCAAGCTCACGGGCGCCCTCGCGCCCGACGAAGCCTACACCTGTGGGCTGCTGCACGACATCGGCAAGCCGCTCCTCGATCGCTACGCCGAGGCGACCTACGAGGAGGTGAACGTGCTCGTCGAGGCCGGCATGTCGCCCCTCCGCGCAGAGGAAAGGGTGTTTGGTTGTAACCATGCGGAGTTAGGCGGGGCAGCCGCGCATCGCTGGGGCTTCCCCGAAGACCTCAGCGCATGCATCCGAGACCACCACGTCGAAAAACCCGAGTCGCCCACTTCGCGCCTTGCCATCACCGTTCTCGCAAACGAGATGGCCAAACGAATCGTTGCCGGCTCAGGACCTGAGGGAGACTCGGCGGAAGACCAAGAATGGAAGAGTTATCCAGAGTGGGCCACTTCCGTTTTGGGCTTCGACGAGGCACGACTTGCCGCCGCATCGAGGGCGTGCGCCGAAGCGATTGCATCGAAATCTGCCATGGGGGCATTCTAAGGAGGAATAAACGATAATGGCGTCCTTTGATTGGAGTAAGCATCTACCTGAAAAGCCGGAGACTCCGGCGCCGAAGGAAGACGTGATCATTGACCCGCGGAATGGCGAGCTGATCCGCATCGAAGAGTGCGGAGAGCCGCAGGCGGGCGAAAGCGGCGAGGTTCCCTCGGTCGAGAACGTGCACATAGACGACATCCTCGCGGAGGCTGTTTCCCGAGGCGCGTCCGACCTTCATCTCACCGTGAACCTGCCGCCTATGGCGCGGATTGACGGAGAGTTGGTGCCCTTGAATTACCAGCCGCTCGATGGACAAGACACCAACCGACTTGTGTACGAGATCATGAGCGACGCGCAGGTTACGCAGTTCGAACAGACGCATGAGGCGGACTTCTCGTACGGAGTGAAGAATGTCGGACGGTTCCGCGTCAACGTCTACATGCAACGCGACAGCGTCGGAGCGGCGTTCCGCGCCATTCCTGCGAAGATCCCCTCGTTCGAAGAGCTCCGGCTGCCACCTGTGCTCCGCGAAGTCTCCAAGCGAACGAGCGGCTTGATCCTCGTAACGGGCCCGACAGGCTCCGGTAAGTCTACGACGATCGCGTGCATGATTGATGACATCAACGAGCACCGCTCGTGCCATATCATGACGATCGAAGACCCGATCGAGTATCTGCACCAGCACAAGCGCGCGATGGTGAACCAGCGGGAAGTGCACCACGACACCTATTCCTTCCAGAATGCCCTTCGGGCGGTGTTGCGCGAGGACCCGGATGTCATCCTCGTCGGCGAAATGCGCGACCTGGAGACAATCACCGCCGCACTCACACTGGCGGAGACCGGTCACCTCGTATTCGGAACGTTGCACACGCGGAACGCTCCGCAGGCGGTGGACCGAATCATTGACGTCTTCCCGCCCGATCAACAGGAGCAGATCCGCGTGCTTCTCGGCAATACGCTGGAGTGCGTGGTAGCTCAGCAGCTCTTGCCGAAGTTGGGCGGGGGCCGAATTGCGGCGATCGAGATCATGATCGCAACGCCCGCAATCCGCAACCTAATCCGCGAAGGCAAGACGCACCAGATGTACAGCGTGATCGAGACCGGCACCCAGTACGGGATGCAGAAGATGGATCGTCAGCTCGAAGAGCTCGTAAAGAACGGCTATGTATCCTACGAGGAAGCTCTGATGCGGGCGATCGACAAGGAGGCGTTCGCGGCGTCGGTACGGGCTGCCTAAGTTTGGCGGTACAATCCGAGCGTGAGCGGATATCCGTACGACGATCCGAAAGAGCCGCGCAGGGTTGCCGACAACGCCTCCGGGAGCCAGGAGGAACCGGAAGCCGAAGAGGAGCACGATTCCGGCGAGGAGCCGTCCGCTTCTCCCGTTGCCGGGCCGAAAGCGGACCCTTACGGCCTTGGGCCTACCTCGATGGGCGTGGCGGCGCATGTTCTCGCGGGGGTCTCGTACCTCCTTTGGCCGCTCGCTCCGCTGGTCATCTTCCTGATGGAGCGTGAGAACCGGTTCGCCCGATTCCACGCGCTCCAGAGCCTCATTCTGGGGCTGGGATGGATCCCGGTTGCGTTCCTCGGATTCGTCCTCGGCTACGTTCCCATCATCGGTCTCATCTTGATGTCGTGCGTGTACTTGGCGTTCTTCGCGCTCGTGCTGTGGGGGTTGGTCTCGGGATTTACCGGCCAGTGGACGCGCCTTCCGGTCGTCGGAGAGATGGCTGCCCAGCAGCTCAAGTTAGACGGCTAACGAACCTGGACGACTTCGAACGCTTCGATCACATCGCCTTCCTGGAAGTCGTTCCACCCTTCGAACTGGATGCCGCAATCGAAGCCTGCCGTGACCTCTTTCACGTCCTCTTTCAGATGTTTGAGGGAGGCGACTCGTCCTTCATACACGGTTTCGCCCTCTCGCTTGACGCGCACGCGGCTTGATCGCGTGATCTTGCCGTCGGTGCAGTGACAACCCGCGACTTTGCCGACCTTCGTCAGATTGAAGACTGCGCGGACTTCCACTGTGCCCTGATACTGCTCTTCGAAGACCGGCTCGAGCATTCCCTTGACGGCCTTCTCGATATCCTCGATCAATTCGTAGATGACCTTGTAGGTACGGACCTCGATCCGTAGCCGCTCGGCTTCCTTCTTGGCGCGCCCCTCGATGCCGACATTGAATCCGACGATGATCGCGTCCGCAGCCTCGGCGAGGTTCACATCGTTCAGTCCGATGGGACCCACGCCGCTGTGGAGTACCTTGACCTCCACCTCGTCATTCTCGATCTTGTCAATCAAGCCCTTGACCGCTTCCACGCTGCCCTGCACATCCGCCTTGACGATGATTCGAAGCTCGCGCGTTTGGCCTTCCTGAAGAGCTCGTTGAAGATCGGCGAGCGTGATGTGTTGCTGAGTCTCGCCCAACTCTTTCTGGCGAGCCTCTTCGCGCAGCTGCTCGACTCTCTCCCGCGCTTCCTTCTCGTCGAGATACACGCTGAGCCTGTCGCCGGCGTTCGGCACGTCGTCGAGGCCGAGGATCTCGACGGGCATGGAGGGGCCGGCGTCTTTGACTGCCTTCCCTGCAAAGTCGAACATCGCGCGGATCCGCCCAAAGGTAAGACCTACAACGACGACATCGCCCTTCTTGAGCGTTCCGTTCTGAACCAGGATGGTTGCGACAGGGCCTCTGCCCTTGTCCTTCTTGGCTTCAATCACGACGCCTTCGACCTCGCCCGCCGGGTCCGCCTTCAGCTCCATGATCTCCGCCTGGAGAAGGATGATTTCGAGCAGGTGATCCACGCCCTCGCCGGTCGCTGCGGACACGGGGACCATCTCGACGTCTCCTCCAAACTCCGTGGAGACCACACCATGCTCGACAAGCTGCTGCTTGACGCGTTGGACGTTCGCCTCGGGTTTGTCAATCTTGTTGATGGCGACGATAATCGGAACGTTGGCGGTCTTGGCGTGGTTGATCGCTTCGATCGTTTGGGGCATGACGCCATCATCCGCCGCGACGACGAGTACGGCGATGTCCGTAACCTGCGCGCCCCGTGCGCGCATGGCGGTGAAGGCTTCGTGCCCGGGCGTGTCGAGGAACGTGATCGTGCCGCCTTCCGTCTTGACCTGGTATGCGCCGATGTGCTGGGTTATTCCGCCGAATTCTTTCTCTGCGACTTTCGTCTTACGGATGTAGTCGAGAAGGCTCGTCTTTCCGTGGTCTACGTGCCCCATGATGGTGACCACGGGCGGACGAATCACACCGCCGCCAACCGGTTTCCGGATTCGTTCCTCCGGTTCCTTCTCTCTTGGCTTGGGCGGCTCCGCCCACTGAACTTTGTAGCCGAATCCTGCGACGGTCTCTTCCGCAACCTTCGGGTCGAGGACCGTCGTGAGGGTGGCCAGAACGCTCCTCTGCATGAGAGCCTTCTGGACGTCGCTCTGGGGAAGGTCGAGGGCGGCGGCGATATCGCGCGGGGTGGCGTTCGGCGCGAGCAGAATTGTCTTGGATTGGACGAGACCCTTGACTTCCTCGGACGCGACTTCGAGCGTTTCGTCGTCTACGTCAACGTACCCGTCTTCAGGAAACGTGCCGAGCTGTGCCAAAACGAAGGACACCTGGGAGGGCAACGCCCCCCAGTCCTCAGCGATCTTCTTCAGTTCCACTTTCGGCATGCCGTTCGTACGCCTCCTGGAGCAAGCGGGCCATACATTGTTCCCAATCCGGCGGCATGGATTCCAGCCGCAGCGCCCGCACGAGCAGGCGCTTGCGAAACGCTTGCTCGATACATTCTTCGTTGGGGCAAAGCCACGCGCCTCGCCCTCCCGGAGCCTCCGTGCTGATCGAACCCTCCCACTTGCGAACCCGCAACATCTCGGTCGCCGGCCTCTTTGTCCGACAGGCCACACAGGTGCGGATCGGGATGTGGCTCATGCTTTCTGGGCAGGTTCGTCCTCCTCATGTGCCTTGGATTCCGGCGTAACGGTGATATCGTGCCGGGTCAGGAATCCCGCGAGACGGACGTTCTGTCCGCCCTTCCCGATCGCCAAACTGCTCTGCGAGTCGGGAACGACGACACGCGCCACGTTGCGCACGTTCCCCTCGCTGTCTTTCACTTCTCCGACCGTAATCTTGAGCACCTTGGCGGGGCTGAGCGCGTTGGCGATGTACTCGCTCGGGTTCTCACTATACGGCACGATATCAATCTTCTCGTCGTACAGTTCGTTCACGATCGATTGAACGCGCGCGCCTCGTTGGCCCACGAACGCGCCGACCGGATCCACCCGCTCGTCGTGCGAGCGAACGGCGATCTTCGTGCGATGCCCGGGCTCCCTGGCAATTCCCATGATCTCGACCACACCGCGTTCGATTTCCGGCACTTCCACTTCGAAGAGGCGTCGGACGAGGTTCGGATGCGTGCGGGAAACGAGAACGCGCGGCCCGCGACGCTCGTCCTCTTGGATTTCGAGGACGTAGACTTTGAGCCGTTGTCCCGGTCGGTACGGTTCGGTCGGCACCTGTTCCCTACGCGGAAGGATGCACTCGCCGTGCCCCACCTTCAGCACGACGTCGCCGTTCTTGAGGCGATGCGAGACCTCGGCGGTGACGACGTCGCCGACGCGATCCTTGAATTCCTCGAATGTTCGTCTCCGTTCTGCGTCGCGAAGCAGCTGGCGAAGCACCTGCTTGAAGGTGCTTGCCGCAATCCTCCCAAACGTTTCGGGAGCGATCGCCACCGGAATGAAGTCGCCAATCTCGGCGTCCGGGTTCCGCTTTTTGGCCTCATCAATGCCGATCTGGAAGAAGTTGTTCGTGACGTGCCCTACGACCTCTTTCTCGCAAACCGCCTGGAGATCGCCGGTTTCGAGGTCAATCTTGACGGTAACGTCTCCGCTTGCGCCGACGTGACGCTTGTAGGCGGCAGCGAGCGCGCGCTCGAGCTCGCCCTTCAGATCCTCCATCGAAAGGCCTCGCTCCCGCGCGATCTGCTGCATCGTCGCAAAAAGCTGTCGTCGCTCCATGGTTCGGCTCCTGCGCCTCGGTGAAAAAGAAGGGACGGCCGGAGGGCCATCCCCTCTGTTTCCCCAGATGCGCCAGGGCAGAGTATACCTGCGATCAGCCCCCCAGGGCAGGGGTAGAATTGAACCGTGAGCCGCCTTCGGGTGCTGGTCGCCGACGACGACCCCATCATTCGCCTGGACTTGAGACAGATGCTCATGAATCTGGGCTACGAAGTCGTCGCAGAAGCAGGCGACGGCGAAGAAGCGGTTCACCTGGCAAGGTCCATCCGCCCCGACGTCTGCGTCCTCGACATTCGGATGCCAGAACGAGACGGGATCTCCGCCGTTCGAGAGCTCGTCTCCGACGGCATCTCGGCTGCCATCCTTCTCACCGCCTACAGCGACCAGGAGCTGGTGGAGCGCGCGACCGAAGCGGGGGCGTTCGCCTACTTGGTCAAACCGTTCAAACCGCAGGACCTACCCCCCGCGATCGAGGTGGCCGTCCGACGGTTCCGCCAAGAGCAAGACTTGCTCAAGGAAGTGAAGGAACTTACCGAACGGCTGGCGGCAAGACGCATCATCGAAAAGGCAAAGGGCATCCTGATGCAGAAGCGGGGCTTGACGGAGGAAGAGGCGTACCAATGGATTCGCCAGCGAAGCATGGAGACGCGAAAGAGCATGCGAGAAATCGCCGAGGCTCTGCTCGTCACGGAGGAAGCATGAAACACGCGACCGTAACTGTTGGATTGGTTCTCGGAATCCTTGCGGGAGTTCTGGGATGCACGGGCGGATCGCAGCAGCAGACCGCATCCGAAACTCAGACCGACACAGCCGCAAAGCCTGTGGAAGGAACTTTCAAAGTAGCGCTCATCACGCCTACGTCGGTGAACGACTCGGGTTGGAGCGCACTCGCGTACCGCGGGTTGGAAGCGATCCAAGCCAACCTGGGAGCGGAGATCGCGAACGTGGTCGCCTCGACTCCGGCGGACATCGAGGACGCGATGCGCTCGTTCGCTCAGCAGGGGTTCCAGCTGGTCATCGGGCACGGCTACGAGTACAACCAGCACGGTATCAAAATCGGAAAAGAATTCCCCAACACGGTGTTTGTCAGTAGCTCGGGCGACAAGACGGCGCCCAACGTCGGAGCGTTCCGCTTCTATCTCGAACAGGCCACCTATCTGCTGGGGATCATGGCAGCCAAGATGACGAAGACCGGCGTCGTCGGGATGGTCGGAGGACCGGACGTACCCAGCATCGAGAGCACCTTCCAGGCGTTCGAGGCAGGCGCCAAGTCCGTGAAGCCGGACATCACCGTCCTCAAGGCGTACACCGGTTCGAACGACGACATCGGCGCGGCAAAACAGCAGACATTGGCCTTCATCAACCGCGGCGCCGACTTCATCATTCATCAGGCCAACGCAGCGGCTCCGGGCGTCTTCGAAGCCTGTCGCGAAAGGAAGGTTTGGGCGTTCGGGACGAACAGCGACCAATCGAGCGTCGCGCCGGACGTGGTGTTGGCGAGCGCCGTGATCCGCGCCGAGAACGTTTTCACCGATTTGGCTCGCCGCGTAAAGGAAGGCACCTACCGCGGAGCGATCGAACTCGTGGGCGCGCAAGAGGGCGCGGTCAACGTAGTCTTCAACCCGAAACTTCTGGACAAGATCCCGAAGGATGTGCAAGACCTCCTGATGCAGAAGTTCGACGAAATCATGCAAGGGAAGCTCGTCGTACCGAAGTTGGAGTTCTGAGCCTGGAACTCGAAGTACGGAACGTCACGAAGCAGTTTGGCGATGTCGTCGCCCTCCGGAACGTCAGCCTCACGCTGCGGGGCGGCGAAATTCACGCCATCTTGGGTGAGAACGGCGCCGGCAAGTCCACTCTCGCGAACATCCTCTCCGGCAGCCTCGCGCCCACGAGTGGCGAGCTGATTCTGAACGGCGAAGCGATTCGCTTTTCGAGCACAGCTGAGGCGCGGGATTACGGAATAGACATCGTTCACCAACACTTCATGCTCGTGCCTGCCTTTACGGTTCGCGAGAACCTGCTGCTGTTTGGCGCGGATCTCAACAAGGCGAGGGACCTTCCGCTCGACGCCGTCGTGGGCGAGCTCTCCGTCGGCGAGCAGCAACGGGTGGAGATCGCACGCGCGTTGGGGAGCGGAGGCGCGCTCGTCCTCTTCGACGAACCGACGGCGGTGCTCACGTTGGAGGAATCGGACGCGTTGCTCGAGCGCCTTCGACAACTCCGCGCAGAGGGCCGCGCCGTTGTGCTGATTACCCATCGCGTCGAGGAGGCGCTCGCCGTCGCCGATCGCATCACCGTCCTGCGTGCGGGCGAAGTCGTCGGTTCCTACGGTGCCGGAGAAGCGACGGCGGAAGAGTTGGAGCGACAGATCGCAGGCGGACAGTTCGACCGACCCACCCGTTCCTCCGAATCGGGCGTGGCGGAAGATCGCCTCATCGTGGAGGACCTGTTCGTCCTCGCCGACCGGGGCCATCTCGCGGTCAACGGTGTGTCCTTCCATGTCCGAGCTGGGGAGGTCTTGGGGATTGGCGGAGTGGATGGGAATGGTCAGGTGGAGCTTGCGGAGGCTCTCGTCGGCATCCGGCCGGTCGAGTCCGGCTCGATCCGGCGTTCGGGGAGGGTCGCTTACATTCCGCCTGACCGAAATCGAGACGGCCTCGCGCTCACGATGTCGGTGCTCGACAACCTGTTGATCGCGGGGCACCGGAAGCCTGCTCTACGCCGCGCAGGCCTCTTGCTTCCCTGGCTGGCCCGTCTTTGGGCTGAGGGAATCGTCCGCCGTTTCTCGGTGCGGCCGCCCTACCTGGACCGGCCGGTTGTAACGCTGAGCGGCGGAAACCGGCAGAAGGTTGTCGTGGGACGAGAATTGGATGAGACGCCCGACGTGTTGATCGCGGTGTATCCGACGCGCGGGCTGGACGTCCGGTCGCAGGCGGACGTACACCGAAGCATCCTCGACGCTCGAGCTGCGGGGTGCGCCGTCGTTGTCGTCAGCGCAGATTGGGATGAGCTGAACGCGATTTCCGACCGCGTGTTCGTTCTGAGTCGCGGGCAATGGAGGGAGGAACGGTGAGAAGGGTTCTCCTTCTGGCTGCCGGTCTGTTTCTCGTTCTTGCGCTGACGCTCTGGGCGTTTGGTCTGCCAGTCGCCGAGTCGTTGCGTCACCTGTGGGAAGGGTCGCTCGCGGGAAAGTTCGCGATCCACCGGACGTTGGTCAAGGCGTCGCCGCTCATTCTCGCCGGGCTGGGCATGGTCGTCGCGTGGCGGGCGGGAATGTTCAACATTGGTGGCGAAGGACAACTTCTGGTTGGGGTTGCGGCGGGGGCGAGCCTCTATCATGCCGTTCCCGACCTGCAAGGCCCTGCGCTGACCGTTCTGGTGCTGGCGGCTTGCATCCTCTCCGGGGCTGCGTGGGCCGGTATCGCCGCGTTTCTGCATACGAAGCGAGGCGTCAACGTCGTCATCAGCACAATTCTGTTGAACTTCGTCGCCATCCAGTTGATCTCGTACTTGGTGCGCGGGCCTCTTCAGCCACCTGGGTCGTCGATTCCGCAGACTGCTCCACTGCCCGAGTCGGCGATGTTCCTGCGGCTGGACCCGCAGAGCAGCCTGCACACGGGCGTCCTTCTGTTGCCCGTGCTTGCCTTCCTCGTTCATCTTTGGCTCAAGCTGACGCCCAGTGGCTTCCGGCTCCGCCTGGTCGGGCAAAACCCTCTTGCCGCGCGTTCGGCCCGCGTGCCCGTCGCCAGAACGCAGGTCGTCGCGCTTCTCGTGAGCGGCGGACTTTGCGGTTTGGCAGGGGGTGTCGAGTACGTTGGAGTGAGCGGGTATCTGTTCGACGGCTTCTCGCCTGGCTGGGGCTTCTTTGCGATCCCCGTTGCGCTGCTGGGGGGACTGGAGGCGTGGGGCGTCTTGCTGTCGGGTCTTTATTTCGGCGCGCTGCTCGCCGGCTCGCGGAATTTGGAAGCGTTCGGCGGCGCACCATCCGCGCTGGTATTTGCCGTCCAAGGTGTCGCAGTTCTGGCGTTCGTCGCTTTTCAGCAGCTCGCAAACCGTAGACGGGAGAGGGCGGACACGTGAACGAAGTTCTCGGGGTCATCGGAACGATGCTCTCTTTGGGCACGCCGCTCGTCATCGCGTCCGCCGGTGAGACCGTCTCCGAACGTGCGGGGGTGCTCAACATCGGCCTCGAGGGCGTCATGCTGTTTGCCGCGTACGCGGCGTTCTGGGTGTCCTGGAAGACGGGCAATCCCTATCTCGCCCTTGGCGCCGCCACGCTGGTAGGCGCCATTGCCCTACTCGCGACGGCTCCCTTGGTCATCCATCTGGGCGCTGACCAGGTTGTCGTCGGGACCGGCTTGAACCTGCTCGCGCTGGGAATTACGGGCACCCTTTTCGTTCAGGCGTTCGGGAAGACCGGCCGCCTCGTGCAGGTGGAGACCGTTCCTACTTTTGCGGGAGATCTCGGGATCAACGTCGTGATGCTCGTTGCCGTAGTCCTCGTCGTCGTAGCCTGGTGGGCACTCTTCCGAACAGATTGGGGACGGGCTGTGCGGGCGGCGGGCGAGCGGCCGGAAGCCGCGCGCGCCGCGGGCTGGTCCGTCTTTCGTCTGCGATTGCAAGCGATGGCGATCGCTGGACTGTTGGGCGGCCTCGCCGGCGGTTATCTCTCGGTCGCGCAGACGAACTCGTTTGCGGAAAACATGACGGCCGGCCGCGGGTTCGTCGTAATTGCTGCGGTAACCTTCGGACGATGGCACCCGTTTGGAGCGGCTGGCGCGGCACTGTTGATCGCCCTTTCCTACGGGCTTCAGTACTTGATCAAGGCCTACGCGCTACCGCTTCCGTATCAACTCTTCGATGCCCTGCCCTACCTGCTCGCTTTGGCGGTTCTGGTCGGCGCTGGCAGGGCCAAGAGCGGGCCTGCCGCGCTCGCTATACCGTACAAGGAGGACCGATAGGATGAGGCTCACGCGGGTGGCAAGGTTCTCGTGCGGCCACCGGTTTTGGGACCCTTCCCTCACGCCGGAAGAGAACACTCGACGTTTCGGCATCTACGCCTCTCCGTACAACCACGGCCACAACTACGAGCTGCACGTTACGGTAGAGGGGGATATTCAGCCGACGACGGGAATGGTCGTGAACATCCGTAAAGTGAAGGAGGACATCGAGCGGGAAATCGTGCAGGTTCTCGATCGCAAGAGCCTGAATGACGAGGTTGAGCCGTTCGACCGCGTGCCTCCCAATCTCGAAAACCTGATTCGCTGGATCGCCGAGCGAATTCCCGCGCCGGGCGGAGCTAAACTAAGAAGACTCCGACTCTATGAGATGTACGATTTTTATTCCGAGCTTGACCTGTACGGAGAGGCACCCATGCTGACACTCACAAGAGGATATCACTTCTCAGCCAGCCACCGGCTTCACAGCCCGCACCTGAGCGACGAGGAGAATCAGGCCTTGTTCGGGCCGTGCAACAACCCGCACGGCCACGGTCACAACTACGAGTTGGAAGTGACGATCGGCGGAGACGCTGACCCCAAGACGGGCATGCTCGTGGACATTGACGAACTGGATGCCGTGGTGCAGAGGGAGGTCGTCGAGCGGTACGATCATCGCAATCTAAACGTAGAACTGCCGGAGTTTCAGAATCAGAACCCGACCTCCGAAATGCTCTTGCGCGAGATTTGGAAACGCCTGCGAGACAAGGTGCCTGCTCGGCTCGTTCGCGTCGTGCTCCGAGAAACTCCGCGCAACGTGTTTGAATACTCCGAGGAAAACGAATGAGTGAAAAGCTGGAACAGATCTATCTGAGTTTGCTCCAAGAGATCGGTGAGGATCCGAATCGAGAGGGTTTGAAGAAGACGCCGGCTCGAGCGGCCCGCGCCCTTCAATTCCTCATGCGCGGCTACCACCAAACCGTCGAAGAGATTGTGAATGACGCGGTCTTCGAAGAGTCCGTCGAAGACATGATCGTCGTGCGCGACATCGAGTTCTTCAGTATGTGCGAGCATCACCTTCTTCCCTTCTTCGGATTCGCACACGTGGCGTACATTCCGAACGGGAAGATCATCGGGATCAGCAAGATCGCTCGCATCGTGGACGTCTTCGCTCGGCGGCTCCAGGTGCAGGAACGCATGACTCAGCAGATCGCCGAGGCGCTACAAGACGTCTTGCAACCCCGTGGTGTTGTGTGCGTGACCGAAGCCAAGCACCTCTGCATGATGGCGCGAGGCGTGGAGAAGCGATCCTCCAACGTTTCCAGCAGCTACCTGACCGGCGTGTTCCGCGACAACCCACCGACGCGGCAAGAGTTCTACGAACTGATTCAACAACGGAGGACCTACCTATAGTGGTCCCAAGCGCGTGCGTCGTAACCGGCGCAAGCAGCGGAATCGGACGCCAGGCTGCGTTGCATCTTGCGGAACGAGGAGTTGCGCTGGCTCTCGGAGGGCGCTCGCTCGAAAGACTGGAAGAGACCGCCTCCCTCTGCCGATCCAAGGGGGCCGCCTGCGCCATCGTCGCCGGCGATGTCTGTGACGAGAACGTCATGAAGGGATTGGCTGACGAAGCCCGAAGGCTGGGCAAGGGAGGCAAGGTCGGCGCAGTTCTTTCGGCTGGTGTCGCACGTTTTGGTGATACAGAGACCTACTCTCGGCAGGATTGGGATGAGACTCTGAGCGCCAATCTCACGGCTCTCTTCGTGGCAGCGCAGGCTCTGATCCCCGTTTTTCGGGCGCAAGGCGGAGGTCGCGCGCTCGCCGTACTTAGCATCGCGTCACAGGTCGCCTTTCCGCAATCGGCTGCTTACGTGGCCTCGAAGTTTGGCGCTTTGGGCTTGGTCAAGAGCCTCGCCGCTGAATACCGCCGCGAAGGCATCGAATGGATTGCGTTCCTGCCCGGATCCACCTGGACCGAGCTGTGGGAACGCATGGACTCTCCGCTCGAGCGAGAGAGAATGCTTTCGGCGGAGGACGTCGGGCGGGCCATCGCCGATGCCGTTCTTCACCCCGGAGCCGGATTTCTGGACGAAGTCGTCTACCTGCCGAAGGAGGGAATCCTTTGAGCGAGATCCGCATCGGCATCCTTGGAGCGGGCGGCATGGGGCGAACCCACGCCCGCCACTATGCGAAGATCCCGGAAGTCCGACTCACGATCTACGATGTGGAGGATGCTGCGGCGCGCGCTCTCGCGGATGCGCACGGAGCGGACGTGGCTCGATCCTTCGAAGACCTGCTGAGCGCGGTGGATGCGGTGGATGTTTGTTTGCCGACGCCTCTTCACCGCGAGGTCGTTCTCACTACCCTCCGAGCACAGAAGCCCACACTATGCGAGAAGCCGCTCGCGCGCACCGTCCAGGAATGCGCCGAGCTCGTTGAGGAAAGCGAGCGATCTGGCGTGCTGTTGATGCCCGCACAGGTCGTTCGCTTCTTCCCGGAGTTCAGCCGGGCGCACTCGCTCGTCGAGCAAGGAACACTTGGGCAGATCGCGGCAGTGCGGACGCGGCGTGGCGGCGGACAACCGAAGGGCGCCGGAGGTTGGTTCACGAATCCGGAACTATCGGGCGGTGTCTTCGTGGATCTCGCCGTACACGATTTCGATTGGATTCTCTGGACATTCGGTTCGGTGGAGAGGGTGTACGCCCAGTGTCTCACGGGAAAGCGGCAGGATTTGGACTACGGCCTGGCTACGCTCACACTCGAGAACGGAGCGCTCGCCCACGTTGAGGCGACCTGGGCGGACCCCGGCGGCTTTCGCGTCACGTTCGAAATTGCGGGGTCCGAGGGCTTTGTGGAATACGACAGCCGGATGCGAGCCACGCTGCGCCTTGCCACGGCCGACGGCTCGCGGTCGGAATCGAACCTCGCTCCGATGGACGACCCCTATTACCGCCAACTGCTCGCGTTCGTCAGAGCGGTGAAGGGGGAGGAGCCGCCTCCGGTGACCGCGCTCGAAGGGGCACGGGCGGTCGCGGTTGCGGAGGCGGCGTTGGAGAGCGCTCGAACCGGAAAACCTGTGGTCCCTGCTCGACTATGAACCTTCCGCGACACCTTAAGAGTCTGAATACCGGATGATTGCATCTCTGCTCGTTGCGAGCTTAATCACGCTGCAAGAGGGGCCTGCTGGGACCTGGATGGGTCAGCATTGGTCCGTCAACGTCGCCCACACCTTGCTTTGGGAGGGCGAGCCTTACACGCCGGTGGGCGCGGCGGTCCTCGGCACGCCTGAAGCAGTTCAGGCGATAGCCAGCAAGGGCGTCAAGGACTTGCATCTGCTGCTCGACTGGGAACAGAACTGGGCGGATGCGGTTGCCGCTGCCGAGCGCAACGGCTGTCGCTACGTCGTTTCCTTGTCTTCGCCGATGCCGACGGCGCCGGGATGGGTGTGCTCGGCCGAACGGCTTCGAATCGTTAATGTCTCGTACCGAGGGAGAGTCGAGGTTCCGATCGAGGGCGCCTCGCGCGTCTTCTACGTGGTTGCAGGCCCCGGAGGCTCCGTTACGGCGAGCGGATGGGCGACGCTCGCAGACGGGCGCGCTGCCGTTGACGTGAACCTCAACGTGGCGGGCGAGGACTACATTGTCTACTTCTATCCATGGAAGCAGCAGACGGACCTTCCCGATTATTGGGACGGGCTGGACGCGCTCCGAGATCGTCTTCTCCTCCGAGCGAAGGATGCGAAGTTTGGGCCGGGCTTGAGGGGTCTTCTCAATCCCTTTGGCAAAACAGCGGCCTATACTCCCCAAGAGGCAGGGGTCGTCCCCGATTCGGTCGCGTTTCGCCTCGAGTTCGAACAGTATCTACGGCAAAAGTACTCCACGGTAGACGGGCTTGCCCGAGCTTGGCAGATCAACGTCCTTTCCTTCCGTGACTTCGACGAAGCCGCCCGCCTTATTCCGCTGTTTTCGAGATATACTGGCGTAGACGGCTTCTTCGATCCTGCGTCGGAAAGCGTTCTCTCCGCGCGCAGGGAGGGGTCGAAGTACTGGGACGACCTCCAGACCCTCGTCGAGAGTTCCGCGGTTCGGCGGGCGAAACGGCTCGCGGAGGCGCTCAAGTCTGTCGTCAACGTTCCGGTCCTCTTCGAGTGGGCTGGCTGGAGCTCCTTGCACGAGAGGCGGAACATCCCGGGCGAGGGGATTGGGATCCCGAGCGTCGGTTCCGGCGTGGATGCGATCCTCGGAGCGACGGGATACGCGGCCTCTTCCGCACTTGCATGGGGAGCGCGCGGGTGGTTGATTGCGCCCGAGATCCGTTTCGCCGATTCAGGCGCGCCGTTTCCCAGCGAAACGCAGCTGCGGAGCGCCCTGACGACGCTCGTGGACTTAGGCGTAAAAGCATGGTATATTCGTGCCACTTCGGACGAGGAAGTCGCCTGGATCCGACAATTGAATCAAGAGGCGGCCACCGACGCAACCCTCGTGAATCGCTCCGCTCGCGCGATTTTCTATCCGATCAATGCGAGGTTCCCAGCCGACACGATGCAGTTGCCCGGTGGCGTCTGGTGGCTGCCGACGCCCGCGGCTGGGGATCGCATTGACTTGGGTACTCGCTTCGAGGCTTACCGGCTCGCCGCGCCCTACGACAATCACATCGCCATGTGGTCCGTAGGTGGACCCAGGCGCACGCGGCTTCTCGTCCCGAATCCAGGATCCTTGACGATCCACTCCGTGTCGGGAGCAGCGCTCGACCTCAAGGTCGAGAAGGACGGAGTTACGCTCACCTTGCCGAGCGAGCCGGTCTTGATCTTCGGAGCGGAAACGACGCCAGTGCCCGAGGACAGCATCGCCGAGTTGACCGAATCAGAGAAGGCTCTGACAGCGGAAGCCGTACGGCGTGGCGCGGACATTACGGAAGAGCGCTTCCTCTTCGCGGACGGCTTGCGAAAGGCCAAGACGTCTCCAGGCGCTGCGCTGGCGCAAATGCAAGACGCGATCCGGCGCATGACGTTGAAGGTTAGCCCTTACGTCTGGCGCGAGGGAGAACGACCCACGGACACGAATTACGGGTTCCGCATCCAATCGGGTGGATGCAGCCAAGGCGCGGCGCTCCGAATGGTGACGGGGCTTCCCTTGCCCGCTGCCGGTATGCGGGCGACCTATCGCATCGAGTCTCGCGGAAGCCGGGACGAACATACCATTTGGGTCGCCGCAAAGGTGCCAAAGGAAGTGCGACCGTTTGTTCGCGTCGAGTTCAAGGGTGGGGCGTCGTATCCACTTGGCACGCTGCCTATGGCGGAGTACGGCGATGGATATGGCTGGTACCAGGTAGGCAAAGTCAGCCTGCCACGAGGAACCTATGAAGTCTCCCTCGTCGTGGCTCCAGAAGCCGTGGCTCCCGACATCAGCGTAGACGTCTTGTTACTGACGCCGCAGGCGTTCCGACCGTCGGGGCCTCGAATGCCTGCGTTCCTCGACGGGACAGGCTAATCTGACTCTTCGGACCGCTGTTTCCTGTGGCGCCGCAAGAACGTTGGGATGTTCAGGTCCTCCTCTTCGTCCGCCGGTTTCGGGTTTGCGGGCCGAGGCTGACCGGTAGCCGAATCGGCTCCGGGCGGGATAGAACTCCCGTTCCCTTCCACGTTGCGCTCAACCGGCTCCTGTCTCGGTTCCGGCGGATCGGAACGTTGCGGCGTGGGTGTTCGTCGAGCGCCGTCTGCGGGAATCCTTGAGGTTGGCCGCGGAGTTCTTTCCGCTTCCGTTGTAGAGGCTCGCGTCGGCTCAGGGGGACGCGCGGTAGGGTCCAGGCCGGCAGCCAAGACGGTAATCCGTACCTCGTCCTCCAAGGATTCGTCCAAGACGTTTCCGACGATAATGTTGGCCTCCGCCGAAGAGGCGAGCGAAGAGATGAAGGACATCGCCTGAGTGAGCTCGTCCAGCTCAAAGTTTCGGGGAGCCGTGACATTGACCAGCAATCGCGTGGCGCCGGCGAGCTCCGTTTCCAAGAGCGGGTTCGAGACGGCGGCGTTGGCAGCCTGCATGGCGCGCTGATCGCCTTTTCCGACCCCGACGCCCATCAGAGCGGGGCCGGCTTGCGCCAAGGTCATCCGGACGTCCGCAAAGTCCACGTTCACGTATCCGGGCACGGTGATGATCTCCGAAATGGCCTGCACTCCCTGACGCAACACGTCGTCCGCCATACCATAGGCATCCACAAACGAAAGACCCTTGGGCGCAACGTCCTGGAGGCGGTCGTTCGGGATTGTGATGATGGTATCCACGATCTCGGTCAGGGCAGCGATCCCCCGCTCGGCTCGCGCCATGCGACCCAGCTCCCAAGAGAACGGTTTCGTCACGACGGCAACGGTCAACGCCTCAATGTCTCTCGCCAGCTCCGCCACGATCGGCGAGGCGCCCGTGCCGGTACCGCCACCCATTCCAGCCGTGATGAAGACGAGATCGGCGCCCATCAGAAGGTCGCGAATCTGGTTCTTGCTCTCCTCCGCTGCGAGGCGTCCCTTCTCCGGGTCGCCGCCGGCACCCAGAAGGCCGGTTGTGTTCTCGCCGATGTGAAGTTTGGTAGGCGCCTGAGATTTCTCGAGGTGTTGGGCGTCCGTGTTGATGGCAATGAACTCGACATCCTGAATGCCCGCTTGGATCATGCGATTCACGGCGTTGTTGCCAGCGCCGCCCACGCCCACGACCTTGATG
>RFHN01000117.1 GCA_003695835.1 Armatimonadota bacterium | reverse complement strand
CTTGGGGCGCACCCTTATCGAACGCCTCACGGAGGACCCGCTCATCGAACTCCCCCTCGTCGGGCGGCTTGCCCTCCAGAAGGCGCTCGAAAATGCCCATCTTTTTCTTGGCAGCCCATTCGGAGAGTCGCATCGGCGAAAGGATACTTGCTTTCGCCCGCTCCGGGTGAGTGGGTAAACTATGACGGGCGGGGAGATGCCCGAGCGGTCAAAGGGAGCAGACTGTAAATCTGCCGGCTGATGCCTACGCAGGTTCGAATCCTGCTCTCCCCACCAGATTCGAGCCTTTGTAGCTCAGAGGTAGAGCATCCCCTTGGTAAGGGGAAGGTCACGGGTTCGATTCCCGTCAAAGGCTCCATTTTTCTTCTGAGCGCCCTCACCTTCCCAGACTCGCGCGAACGAAGTGACAGGGCTGGGTAGTCTATACTTTGGCGTCCGCGCGTTCCGCTTGCGCGCGGCGCTTGACAGGAGGAGACTGAACCATGCTGCATTTGCTCGTTGCATCGATGCTTTCTGGAGGGATCGCATCCGGCGTTGCCGGCGTGAACCCGCAAGGCGTTTTCTTGGAGAACCGCGGCCAGTGGAACGGCGAGGCTCGATACCTGATGCGATCGCCCAACCTGGACACCTGGGTTACGGACGACGGCCTCGTTTATCAGTTCTATAAGGTCGAATGGGTCCCGAACGACCCGAAGGCCGACCCGTACGACACGACATACCGCTTCGAGGGGCATTCGCGAGTTACCGGGCAGGCGATTCGAATGCGCTTTGCGGGATCATCCGGTCAGGCCGTCCACCGAGGCGAAGCGCTCTCCACGAAATACCACTACTACATCGGCAAGCGGGATCGCTGGGCGCGAGGCGTCCAAGCCTATCCCGAGGCGAGAATCGAAAACCTCTACCCGGGCGTGGAAGCGGTGATCTACGCAGACGGAACGGCGCCCCGATACGACCTGATTCTCGCTCCGGGCGCAGATCCGCGCCAGATCCGCATGCAGTTCGAGGGACAGTTCGGTCTCCGTCTCTCGCCGGAAGGCTCGCTCCGCGCGGCGACAGTGTTCGGCGACGTTTCGCTGGGCGGCCTGTACGCCTACCAGGACCTGGGAGGGAAGCAGGTTCGCGTTCCGGCTCGTTTCCGGATCAATCGCGACGGGACTGTCGGATTTGAATTGGGCAAGTACGACCGCTCGAAGCCTCTCGTGATCGACCCGATTATTCAAAGCCGCTTCATCGGCGGAAACAATGTGGACAACGCGACCGTAATCAGTCAGCTCGCTGGCGGGCCGGTCGTTGCGGGCGAGACATACAGTCCAAATTTCCCTGCTTCGGGTGTCTTCACCTATACAGGTGCGTATGACGCCTACGTCATCGTCTACGACAACACCTGGACGCCAGTTTGGGCATCCTTCCTTGGCAGCTCTCTCGACGACTTCGCAGGCGGCGTGGGCTACCAGCCGACGACGGACGGAACCAACGTTTGGCTCGCCATCACCGTCGGCAACATGGCGGACACAGACTTTGACGTGAACATCGGCGATGGAGGCGGCACGGACATCCTCGCCGTCGAGTTCCTCTTCGATGGGTCGGATGTAGACGACGATATCGGCATCGGCTCGACCGCCAACGACTACCTCACCGACATGGTGATGTACATTGACGGCGACGACGCCGCTCGCCTCCAATACACGGGCTACACGTTTGGAGCGGACTTCCCCGTCGGTACGGCCGATAACTTCCTGCTCGGCTTTGGCGGCTTCCGCGACGCGTTCGTCTGCCGTGTGAACACCAGCGACGACTCCCTCGAATTTGGCCTGTTCCTCGGCGGAAGCCAGGACGACATTGCCAACGACATGGTCCTCGAGAGCGTCTCCGGCAACTCCACAACCGTCGTGATTGGCGGGCGAACCGCCTCCGCCTCGTTCCCGCACGGAAACAACAGTTGGGGCGGCGATTTCAAGGGCGCCTCGGACGGGTTCGTCGCGCGGATCTTCTTCGATCCTGACAATCCGTTCGATCCGATTGCGCACTTGACGCACTCCACGCTCGCCGGCGGCTCCAGCTTCGATGAGGTTCGGGGCGTCGCCGTTACGGGATCCGGAGACGTCTACGCCACCGGCCGGACGAGCTCGGCGGACTTCCCGACGACGACTGGCGCCTACGATACGACGTACAACGGCTCGTCGGACGCGTTCGCCTTCGCGGTCAACAGCGCTTTCACGTCCGCGACCTACTCCACCTACATTGGAGCGGCTGACTTCGACGTCGCGAACGGTATCGCACTTGCCACCGGCAACACCGCGATCATCGGCGGCGAGACGTGGTCTCAGCAGTTCCCGATCACGTCGAATGCAGACGACTCCACGTTCAACGGCCAGTCGGACGCGTTCCTTCTTCGTTTGGCGGCGGACGGCAGCGGCCTCGAATTCAGCTCGTTCTACGGCGGCGCTGGAGTCGAGATGGTGAACCGCATCCTTCCGCTTGGCGGCACGTCTGCGCTCGTCGTCGGCAAGACAGGTTCCTCGTCGTTCCCGACTACGGGCGGCCCAGCCTTCGCGGGCGGCCAGGACGCGTTCCTGATGCAAGCAGACACGCCGGTCGGGTCGGTCGTGCTAACCGGCCTGCGCATCGAGCCGAACCAGGGAATCGGCGGCGCCTTCTCGGCGACTGGCACCGTGACCCTGAGCGGCCCGGCGGGTGCGCCGACTTTGGTCATCCTCTCGAGCGACAACGGGTTCGTGACGGTGCCTCTGAGCGTTACCGTGCCGGCGGGCCAGTCGGAAGCGACGTTCCCCGTTACCACTTCGAATCCTCCCTCGCGCCAGATCGCGACGATCACCGCCAACCTGGGCGTTGACTCGCGAATGGCGACAGTGACGGTTGACCCGAACATTCTCGTCTCGCTCACGATGGCGGAGCCTGCAGTGACGGGCGGCCAGACGGGCACGGGAATCGTCCAACTGCTCGCGGCAGCGCCTCCCGGTGGGCTCGTCGTGAATCTCTCGGTGGACACAGCCGCGGTCATCGTCCCGCCGACGGTGACGGTTCCGGCCGGTTCCAAAACCGCGACCTTCCCGGTCACGACGTTCCCGACACACGTCTCTCTCGAAGCGACCATCGTTGCGTCGTTGAACTCGTTCGGACAGAAGGCCAAGATCATCGTTCTCCCGCCCGTGGTCTTCAGCACGACGGTAACGCCGCGGCAAGTGCAGGGCGGTAACGGCGCGACGTTCCGAGTGATTCTTTCGGGTCAGGCGCCTCCGGGCGGCTATCTGGTGCGACTGTTCAGCAGTCACCCGAACGTGGCTTCGATGCCGGCGACGGTGGTCGTTCCCGCGGGCGCGACGTTCGTGGACGTACCAGTTACCACGTTCCCGGTCCAGCAATCCGTGGACGTGACTCTGAGCGCCGACCGGATCACCCGGCGATCATCAAACCTCCTGGTAACCCCGTAAGAGGCAGGCGGTGGGCGTGGGTCGTCTTGCGCGGCCCACGCCTTTTTCTTTTTTGAGAAACGCTTAGTCGAGCAAGTGCTCGAGACCTACCGTGAGGCCGTGCATCAGAGGTGCCTTCCGAATGGCCAGAAGAACACCAGGCATGAAGCTCTCCCGGCTCAGGCTGTCATGCCGGATAGTCAGCACTTCCCCCTGCCCGCCAAAGAGCACCATCTGATGCGCGACGAGGCCGGGAAGACGGACGGAGTGCACGGGCGTGTCGGCCACACTCCCTCCGCGCGCTCCCTCGAACTTAACGATGCCGGTGGCCGGCTTGTTCGGCTTCCGAGTCCGAGACTGGGCGATCATTTCGGCTGTCCGGATCGCGGTGCCGCTCGGCGCGTCCGCCTTCTTGTCGTGATGCATCTCGACGATCTCGCATTCGGGGAAGTGGCGCGCTGCCTCGGCGGCGAACTTCATCATCAACACCGCTCCGATCGCGAAGTTCGGCATGTAGAGAACTGCCTTGCCGGTCTCCTCGCTCTCGGAGCGCAGGGCCGCAAGGTCCTGGGGGCTTAGCCCACTGGTTCCGATGACGGCCGCGGCTCCCCGACGAATGGCGACGAGAGCGTTGCTGGCTGCGAATTTCGGGTGAGTGAAATCCACGATGACATCCACCGGGTGGGCGGCTTCGATCGTTTCGCCCAACTTGGCGACGGTGACCAAACCCTCGCATCCTGGCGCCCACTCGGAGACGGACAAGCCCTCGTTCCGATCCACCGCAATCGCGAGCTCCATGTCGGGAGCCGTGGAAACGACCTTGCAAACCTCGCGGCCCATCTTGCCAGCCGCACCGACCACTCCTACCCGAATCTTCTTGCTCATCCTTCCCTCACCATCACCATCGGTCCGACCTCGATCCGCACCGGCAGACCCTCATCGTCCAAGTAGCTCTTCATTTCATTGACGCTGACGACGTGACAGGACATCTCCTTCCCGCCGACGTGGAGCGCCTTCTTACCCTCGTATTTCACGACGGTCTTTTGCCAAGTCATCGTGTTGAGTTCGAAGCGATAGTACGTCTCCGTATCCCCCGCCTTGGGCTGGATCGTTCGGAACCACAGTTCCGATCGCGCCCGGATTTCGGCACCTGCCGGGGCGGAGAAGCTTCGGGTCGTCGTCGAACCGCCCTTCTCAATAATGAGGGTGGCTGTCGCTCCCCGGAACGTAACGACCCGGACTTCGACACCGGCAGCCGATGTCTGTTTCGAATATTTCCGTCGGGGCGTACCGTCTGCGGCATATTCGTTGATCTGAAGCACGGTCACCTCGCTCCCGCCTGCGTTCATGCGAAGCTCGATTTGGGAGATCACACCACCGTCGGCGGCTCTCGTCTGCTTGAGCTTGGCCGCGCCGACACGTTCCTCTCCAACGAATACGCCCAGGCTCGTCTCAGCCGCGTAAAGCGCGAGGGACGATAGGACACAGAAGAGCACGGCGACCGTACGCATGCCCTTGTCTACCCGATTACGATGTAGAATGGGCGCCATTCGCGGCACACTTCTCAATACGGCGACAGTCTTGGCGGGGGCGACGATCGGCCTCGCCGCGAGCCAAGCGCTCCCCGAATCCTATGAGCGGCTGGCGCTGGCGGCGGTCGGCCTGGGAACGCTTGCGCTTGGATTTCGAATGTTCGGTTCCTCCAAGAACCCACTTGTCCCAATCGGATCCCTCATCTTCGGAGGGCTTTTGGGGCACCTTCTCGGGATCCAATCGGCGATCGAACAACTCGCAGCCTGGGCGCAAAGCACGATTGGCCGAGGTGGCAGAGTCGAAGAGGCGTTCGTGACAACCAGCATCCTCTTTTGCGTCGGGCCGATGACGCTGCTCGGCTGCCTCGAAGACGGTCTCGAGGGGAAGATTCACCTACTCGGGATCAAGAGCATCCTCGACGGCATCTCCTCCGTCTTCTTCGCCGCTGCCCTCGGCTGGGGCGTCTATCTGTCCGCAGGCACTGTGCTCATCATTCAGGGAGGGCTGACATTGGGCGCGCGAGCGCTCCGACCGCTCACCGAAAGGCCCATGACGCTCGACGAATCCACCGCCGTCGGCGGGTGCATCCTGCTTGCCATCGGGTTGGGTCTTCTCGGCGTCGTACAGATCCCCTCGGCGGATTTCCTTCCTGCTCTCTTCTTGGCCGGCGGAGCTGGATGGGTTCTCGAAGGACGGCAGCGCGCGTTAGAGCAGCCGCCGCCCCGCCCGTGGGCGGACGAGTGAACGGATTTGGCTGGCGACCGACTCCTCGTCCAAGCCGACCTCTGCCCACAGCTCTTTCTGCGAGCCATGCTCGATGAACCGGTCGGGCAACCCCATCAGGCGCACCGGACGGTCAGCGAGACCCTCCCGATGCAAGAAGGCGAGAATCGCTTCTCCGAGGCCCGTGGCGAGCACGTTCTCCTCCAAGCACACGACCGCTTTCGAACGCGACACGACCCTTCGAATCGCCTCTACGTCGAACGGCTTGGCAAAACGCAGGTTCACGACCGAACACGTGATTCCATCGCTCTCGACGTCCTGCGCCGCCCTCCACGCCGTCGCAACCATGCTCCCATAGGCGAGCAAGGCGACGTCGCCACCCTCCTTCAACACCTCCGCCTTGCCGAACTCGATCGGCGTACGGCTCTCTGGCAGGACGTCGTCTGCGGCCCCTCTCGGATAGCGCACCGCGATCGGCCCCTTGTCGTACGCCATCGCAAAACGGATCATTTCCGCTAACTCCGTGGTATCGCGCGGGGCCAACAAGACCAGGTTGGGCAGCATGCGTAAGTAGCCGATGTCGAAGGCGCCGTGGTGCGTGGCTCCGTCGGCGCCCACGAGGCCGGCGCGGTCCATGAAGAAACGCACCGGGAGGTTCTGGATCGCTACATCGTGGACAACCTGATCCCATCCTCTCTGCAAGAAGGTGGAATAAATGCAGCAGGCCGGCTTCAGTCCGCGCGCGGCGAGTCCTGCGCAAAACGTGACGGCATGCTGCTCAGCGATGCCGACGTCGAAATACTGGTCGGGAAGTTCCTTGCTAAGCTGCGTCAGGCCGGTGCCGTCGGGCATGGCGGCGGTTACCGCCACGATGGTAGGGTCCTCTTTCGCCAACGTGAGCAGAGTGTCGCCAAGGACCTTCGTGTACGAGACCGCTCCGCCCGAGGACGGCATCTCGCACTTGCTCGGGTCGAACGGGACGACGCCGTGCCAGGTCCGCGCGTCCTTCTCGGCAACCTCGTAGCCCTTCCCTTTGACGGTGATCGCGTGCACCATCACAGCGCCCTGCATCTCGCGCACGTTGCTGAAGACATCGAGAAGCACGTCTAAGTTGTGACCGTCAATCGGTCCGATGTATGCAAGGCCAAGCTCCTCGAACAACGCGCCCGTCTCTTCCGGAGCGAAATAGTGCGTGACGCCGTGCCGAAAGCCCGCGGCGGCGCGAACCACCGGCTTGGGCAGGTGCTCGACGACATCCTTGAGTTTGAGCTCGACCTTCTGGACCCAAGGCCGGGAACGCAATTTTGCGAAATAGTGTGTCAGGGAACCTACGTTCTCCGCGATGGACATCTGGTTGTCGTTGAGAACGAACGTGATGTCGGTGTTCAACTGCGCAGCGTTATTGAGCGCTTCCAAAGCCATGCCGCCCGTCAACGCGGCGTCCCCCGCGATGGCGACGACCCTTTCCTCTCCGCCCAGACGATCGCGAGCCGCCGCAAATCCCAGCGCCGCGGAGTAGGCGGTGGACGCATGGCCGGCGCCCCAGTGGTCGTATTCGCTCTCCGACCGACGGAGAAATCCGCTGATGCCCTTGTACTTGCGCAGGGTATCGAACTGGCTCAGGCGCCCCGTCAGCATCTTGTGCGGATACGCTTGGTGCCCCGTGTCCCAACAGACGATGTCCGGAGGAATCGAATAGGTGGCGTAGAGCGCAACGGTAAGCTCCACCGTCCCCAAGTTGCTGGCAAAATGCCCCCCTGTCTTACTGACGTTGTCGAGGATGGCCTGCCGGACTTCGTCAGCCACTTGCCGCAGCTGCTTTCGCGTCAGGCCATGCAGATCCGTCGGCTTGAGGATCTTGCTTAGAAGTGGATATGCGCTCGTGTCAATCATCGGGTTCCGTTGACGGTTACCTTTTGGATTACGCTTTCCAACCCGCCACAGTTGCTCGATTGTACCTACGGCGTAGCCATTCTATCCGGGAGGCCAGGCCATAGACCGCCCGCCGAGAACGTGGACATGAAGATGGTCCACCGTTTGGCCGCCCTGTTGGCCCGTGTTGATGACCAGTCGGTATCCGCCCTTCTCAATCCCTTCCTGGCGGGCTACCTCCGCCGCGGCGAGAAGCAGCTCCTCCAAACCGTCACCCGGGGCAGCCTCGTGCACTCCGCGAATGTGCTTCTTGGGGATGACGAGCACGTGCGTCGGGGCCTGGGGGTTGATGTCCCGGAACGCGAGCACCCCCTCGGTTTCGAGCACTTTGTCGCACGGCACTTCGCCCCTTGCGATTTTACAGAAGATGCAATCCATGCGAGGAATTATCCCCGATGCGATCGCCTGCGCTGTTCCCGTTCCGAGAAGAACTCGTCCGCCAAGCGGCGCACCACTTCGGCGTACCTCCTCGAGCTGCCGCGATTCGTTTCGACAATCTCCCTGCCGGCTGCCCCCATCTGACTCCTCGCGGCCGGGTCGGCAAGAAGCCGTATGACTTGATCCCGCAGTTCCTCACGGGTTGAGGCGACCGCGACCGCACCGACACGCCTTGCCAT
>RFHN01000116.1 GCA_003695835.1 Armatimonadota bacterium | reverse complement strand
GTAGTATCCCTCGGCCCTTTCTAAGATCTTCTTGTGGCGTTTGTGGCGCATGACGCCACGCTTGACTCGTGCCATTCTACTTTCACCTCGTTTTTTTGGATTTCAGACCGCTTCCCAGCCCAAGGGCGGTGGCGGTAGAGAGACGCGAGTTTACCCCATGAGGCTCAGGGAAAGAGTCGCCGCAGCTCTTCGTCTGGCTTGCCGATCGCCGCCTCGTACGCGCCCAAGATCTCCCGCGCCCGGACTTCTTCTCCGCGACGAAGGTAGAGAGTGATGGCGCCGGCCGCAGCCTGTCGGTTCGTCGGGTCTAAGGCCAGAGCGCGGAGATAGGCGCGCTCCGCCTCGGCGAGCAGGCCTCGTGCCTGCTGCACATCTCCCAGGAATGCGAGGGCGCTTGGATTCTCCCCACCTCGGCGGATCGCCGTATCCAGAGCCTCTGCAGCCCCTGCAAGGTCCCCTTCTTGGGCCTTGGCGGAGGCGAGCCACATCCAACCGTTCGCGTCGTCGGGCTGAAGACGGGTCGCCTTCTCCAGACTGAGAAGCGCGGCGGCCGTGTCTCCCTCCGCGGCCTGGACGGCGCCAAGCCCTGTCCATGCCTCCGCGTCCTCTGGGTCCAGCTCGACCGCTCGTTGGAAAGCCTCCCTCGCCTCTTCGATCCGACCCAGCCGATAGAGAATGCCACCGCGCACCGTCTCGATCCCGATTCCGTTCGGATACGCCTCCAGCGCTCTGTTTGCCCACGCCAGCGCCTCTTCGAGGCGGTTCAGGTGATCCAGCAGCGCAGCGACGGCGAGATAGGGCTGGGGAGACACGCATCGCTCCCAAATTCGAGCCGATCGGTAGGCAACCGGTTGACCCGGAAGATTCAGGGCAGCGGGATCCGAACGCCGAATCCGGCGACTGAACCAGCACGCGGAAGCGTCGTACGCGACCAGCGACCAACCGTCCGCCGATAGGAACAGGGGGACGAAAGGCGACGCGTGACTGACCACGGCGTCCTGCATCTGATACTCCCCAAGGAGCCGGGCGAGGGCTTCCGACGACTTACCGACGGCAAAGTAGCGTTCGTAGACGCGCTCGCCAAACACCTCGAGGCGCGGATCCACGTAGTAGGGAATCCCCTTGTGTCGTAGCAGACCACCGACCTCCATCGAGTTGAACACCGGGCCGGTCGGTTGGCTCTCGACCAGGGCGGCGATGACATCCGTAGGGAATCGGTACTCAGCGAGCCCCGCCCCGAACTGATTGCTTTCGTTTTGCCAGAGGTGCAGTCGGTCAGTCGTCATTGCCCAGATGAGGAAAAGGGACGACGCGAGCACGCCTGTGGCAAGGAATGGGCGCCACCGCGTCGGCTCCGTCGAATCCAAATGGCGGACGAAGAAGGGAAGAGACGCCACCGCAAACAACGGGATGTTTCGGACCGCCGACCACGCAAGCACGCCCATTGCGAGCGCGACGAGGGTGAGAAACGGCTCCAACCGGTGGACGGAGCGAGCGAGCACAAGGACGAACGCAACGGTCAGCAGCAGGAGGCCCAGGGTCGCCGAATAGCGAAAGCCGAAGACGAGCGGAGATTGAAGTTCGGCAATGACATCCTTGAACAGCGATGCGCGGGCTTCGCCGAAGATCGTCCACGTGAAGAGGAAGCTCTGAACGCCGTAAGGGTTCAAGAGGCACGCAAGCCAAACGGCGGCGGTAACCGTCCAAGCAAGCCTGGCGGAGGCCCGTTCGCTTCGGGTCCGGGGGATCGTCTCAGTAAGGGCCCAGGCGGAAGCCACCAACGGGCCAAGGATGAAGAGCGTATGCGAGTTGACCCAAAGGATTTGGAGGGCAGGCAAGGCCCACAGCCAACGCGTTCGCAACCGCCCGGCACGAAACCCGTGTAGGACGTAGAGAAACCAAGCGAGGAAGAGGTAGGTCGCGATCTCGGGACGGAGAATGAGGCGGGCGTTCGAAGCCGTCACAGCGAGGACGGCAAGCGCCGGCACTGCCAGCGACGCGCTCGTTCGCCATCCCGCGCGGAGGGCTATCCAACCGGACAGGAATAGAATGCAGGTCTTGAGGACGGTTGCGCCCGCGTAGCCGAAGGCAGAAACCGCTCCAGCCAGCCCGGCACAAAACAGCCACCTCAGCTCGACGACCGGGTTCCCGAGGCCTCCAACCGCCAAGCTTTCGGTTCGAGGGAAACCCTTTTCGAGCACGTCGAGGCCGGTCGCCAAGAGCCACCAAAAATCGTAGTCCCAAATCCGTTGCAAGCAAGCAACGAAGAAAAGGATGGCGACGGCGAACCAGCAAACCCCGCTCAGGATCTTCATGTCTTGTGCCCAGCCCAAGCGGAGTATGTGTCAATCGGAGCGAAGAGAACGCGCAGGAAGAGCGGAATCTTGCGTGCGGCAGACCTGGGCTTGATGGGCAGGAGCGCGATCCAACCCAGAAGCCGTAGAAGCGCCCCCAGCCGATTCATCGCAAGGGCGAGAACCCACGCGGCCGCTCCGTGATGAATGCGGAAGTAGAGCTCCTTGCCTCGATTGTAGTAGGCGACGGCGCGCCAGCGGGTTTCCTCGCTGCTCGTACCCAGCTGGTGAACGAACTCCGCCTCGGGAACGAAGAGGATTGCGCCGCAAGAACGGAGCCGACGGCAAAGCTCCGTGTCTTCGCAGTAGAGGAAGAACCGTTCCTCAAAGGCAGGGAAGTCGCCTCCCGGCTGTCGCCGTAGCATGAGGCAGGCTCCCATGACCTGCTCGACCTCGTGTGGGCCAGGGCCTCGTGCGAGCCATCTGCGAGTCTGCCAGTAGCAATGGAGGACCCGCTCCAAGCCCGTCTGCTCGCAAAATAGCGCCCACAGCGTCAATCGGCCGGCTACGGAGTCTTGGAGGCTTCCGTCCGGGAATCGGAGCAGTCCGCCGGCGGCGACGGCGTCCGGGCGCTCGTCCAGCGCTGCGGCGAGTTTCTCGATGCTTCCGGGTTTCGCTTTGGCGTCCGGGTTCAGGAGCAATGCGTAGGTTCCAGTCGCCGCGGCCAAACCTTGATTGTTCGCAACGCCGAACCCGCGATTGGCCGTATTTCGAATGAGAAGGGCGTCGGGACGGCAGGCGGCTGCTACTTCCGGCGTGCCATCCTGGGAGGCGTTATCGACTATAATAGTCTCGACGTCGGATGGCAGGGAAGAGAGGCATTCCTCGATTTCTTCCCTGCTATTGTGTGTTACGATTACGACGGAAACGGCGGGCAACTCGCCCTAAAGTACCCCGAACTATGAAAGAGATCTTGCTGACACCAGAAGGAAAACGCCGCTTGGAGGAGGAATTGGCGGAGCTGAAAGGCTCGGTCCGCGCCCGTGTCACCGAGGCGATCCGAGAGGCTCGCTCGCACGGCGACCTGCGCGAAAACGCCGCGTATCACGAGGCGAAGATGCAGCAGGCTCGGATCGAGGGCCGAATCGCGGACCTCGAAAAGATCCTTGAACACGCAACGATCGTGGAGCGCCCGGCAGGCGCTAGCGGCGACATCGCCCACCTCGGCAGCAAGGTCAAGCTTTTCGACCTCAAGTGGCAGGAAGAGTTGACGGTGACGCTGGTCGGCTCCTATGAGGCTGATCCTGAACGCAACTTGGTTTCGATCGTTTCGCCGCTCGGCAGCGCATTGGTTGGTCGAGTCGTCGGCGACGTCGTGCAGGTCGAGGCGCCGGCCGGCATTCTGGAGTACAGGATCGACGCCATCGAGTAGCCAACACCCGAAGCCAGGCGCGAGGTGTCCGACGGTTCCTTTTGGCGCTGAGACAATTGTTCCGATAATCTGTATTATGTTGAGTTATCTTCGACGCTTCAGAGAGAAGCCCTCCGCGACCCCGCGGAGGGCTTCCCCGTTCGTCGGTTTAGCCTACTGACCTGCCGGGTCAGGCTTGACCGTGAGCGTCTTGACGACGACCTTATCGCCGACCTTGACCCTGACCCCGTAAGTGCCTGGCTCAACGAGTGCGAAGCGCCCTTGGAAACCGCCCCGGCCGCCGCCAGGACCGCCGCCTTGCTGTTCATTGCGGCGGAAGTTCCAATACGCCACGTTCGCGCCAGCCATCCCGGGCGCGTTCGGGACCGTAGCGATCACCGATCCAGATGCATCCAGGATCTCGATGGTGACGTCCGAGTCGCCGCTCAGGTAGTACGAGATCCTCGCGCCAAGGGGCGGATTGTCGCCGAAGTACCAGCCGTCGCCGTCCCCGTAGCCTCCGGTCGAGTCGGAGATCCACTGGTAGGCATCTACGGGATCTGCGAGAACGACGGGTTCCTTCATCGCGTCGGCGGTGAGAGCCTCGAGGGCCTCGATCGGGGCGATGAAGATTCCGCGGCCGTGTGTGCCGAGAATGATCTCGCGCTCCCGCGGGTGAATCTCGATGTCGTGGACCGCCACAGTCGGGAGGTTCGTGCTCCATCGGGTCCAGGACTTGCCCCGGTCAATGGAGACATAGAGGCCGAACTCGGTGCCCACAAAGAGGAGGTTCTCGTTGTAGGGGTCCTCTTTGATGACATAGACCGACTCGTCCGCCGGCAGATTCGCCGAAATATTCGTCCAAGTCTTGCCCAAGTCCTCGGTTACGAAGACGTAAGGCTTGAAGTCGCCAGTCCGGTGTCCGTCGAAGGTCACGTAGCAACGGTTTCGGCGGTGCGCGCTGGCGTGCACGCGGCTGACCCACGTGTTGGCGGGGACGCCCTGGATGTTCGCCGTGACGTTCGTCCAGTCATGACCGCCGTTCTCCGTGACGTGCACGAGTCCGTCGTCGGTGCCGACCCATACGAGATCAGCCTGGAGGGGCGACTCGCTAATCGTGATGATTGTGCAGTGCGTCTC
>RFHN01000115.1 GCA_003695835.1 Armatimonadota bacterium | reverse complement strand
CTCCCGCGAAGTGCTTTGGTCGTCAAAGGGGGCGGCCTGGGTGGACCAGGGCGGCAACGTACGGCCTCTCAAACCCGGCTCCGTGACCGTGACGGCCTGGTATCGAGGGCAGACAGCGACGACGACGCTCTTGATCGTCGGCAAAGAAGCTCTTCGGCCAACGGGATAGCAGTCTGGTATCCTTTCTTTGGAGATACCGATGGATCGAAACTTAGCGCTGGAATTTGTCCGTGTAACGGAAGCGGCCGCCTTGAACGCCGCGAAGTGGGTGGGAAAGGGCGATCGAACCGCAGCGGACCAAGCTGCGTGCGACGCGATGCGCCACACGCTCGGGCAAATGGACATTCGCGGCCGAATCGTCATCGGCGAAGGGGAACGGGACGAGGCTCCGATGCTGTATATCGGGGAAGAACTGGGTACAGGCGAGGGACCGGCGATCGAAATCGCGGTTGATCCCTTGGAAGGTACGAACCTCTGCGCTAACGGTATGGCCAACGCGATCAGCGTCCTTGCCGCGGCGATGGAAGGCGAAGGCCGGCTCATGCACGCTCCGGACTGCTACATGGACAAGCTCGTTGTCGGTCCGGAGGCCAAGGGAGCGATTGACATCACGATGCCGGTAGCCGCGAACCTTCGCGCCATCGCAAAGTGCCTGGACAAGGACGTGGACGAACTTACCATCGGCATGCTGGATCGTCCGCGCCATGAGAAGCTGATCAGCGAAATCCGCCGTTGCGGCGCGAGGATTCGACTGGTGACCGACGGCGACATCACCCTCGGAATTGCGGCGATTCAGCCGGACACGGGCATTGACGCGCTCATGGGCATCGGCGGGGCGCCGGAGGGCGTCATCACCGCCGCCGCGGTTCGTTGTGTCGGTGGCGACATGCAGGCGCGACTCGTTTTCCGCAACGAAGAAGAGAGAAAGCGAGCGGAGACGATGATCGAGGGCGACGTGGACCGCGTCTTCTACACGGACGACCTTGCCAAAGGAAGCGTGATGTTCGCCGCCACAGGAATCACCAGCGGCGACCTATTGAAGGGCGTCCGCTACACGAGGGACGGCGCGCTGACGGAGTCCATCGTCATGCGCTCCGCCAGCGGCACCGTCCGCCGAATTCAAACGAGTCACCGATTCGAGCACGCGCCCAAATATTAGGCGCACTACTCGGCGATCTGTTTTAGCTGAGAGACCAGCTTGTCCACGTCGAACGTGGCGCGGATCTTCTCTTTCACGTTGCCGTCGGCATCCAGAACCATCAGGTTGGGAACCGAGGCTACGTTGTATTTGGCCGCTGCCTCACTCTGCTTGTCCACATCGAGGTGGGCGAACACGTACTTGTCGCTCATCGCGGCGAGTTTGGGATCTGGGAGGACCCGACGGGCCAGCTCCTTACAGGACCCTCACCACTCCGCGCTGAAGTCTACGAAGACGAGTTTGTTTTCCGCCTTCGCAGCCTGTAGGGCGGCGTCGAGCGACTCGTGCCAGTTCGCCAGCTCACCGCTGGTCTGGCTGTCGGTTGCTGCCGACGTGCCGGCATCCGAGCTCGGCGTTCGAGTCTCGGAATTGCAGCCGAACGCGAGAACGAGTGCGAGTAGTAGGCCCGAGGCCCAAGCAATCTTTCGCATAGTCTTAGTATACGCCTTGGAGTCAGCGCGCCGTTTGCAAGGAGCAAGTTTCGGTTCCTTTTTGTTCGCAAGCGAACAATTCAGGAAAATGCGCCGCCCCATTACGGGGCGGCGCGGCCGAGTCAGAGCGACCTTAGGCGGTCGCAATCAAGAGGACAAAGACCTTTCTGGCTGGTGTTACCGACGGCGTCCTGGCCAAACTCTCGGGAAACCGATCACGTCAAAAGTCCCTCGATCGCGCTGCGGTTCTCTCTCAGACCCACTGTTTGGATCCGCGGTGTAGGCCGCATGGACAACCTCGCCGGCGTGGACCAGCACGGTGCCTTCGATCCCGCTCGCGATGAGCCGACAGTCGATGCCGAGTCCGGGTGCCTCGGCCACGTCATACGTGGCGTTTGCGACTCGTTGGACGAAAGCAGCTGCGATCTCCTTGGCATGTGACGCCGCGTCCTCTTCTCGCTTGCGCAGGGGCAGGCTCAAGTACGACTGAATCGCGCCGTTGTGGAGGTGGGTCCAAGCATCGGGCCTCGAAACGTATTCGAGTCCGACCGCCGAACCGCCGTAAACAAACACGGCTCCGCGCTGATTCTCCACGGGCTTGAACGCCTCCATCGCTTCGTTGAAGAAGGACCGTTTTTGACGGTAGACCGCATGAAGGTCGCTCGTACCGTCTCGCGCGCCGGTCTCGCGAAGCTCATCGGACACAGCGTGCCAAACCCAACGCTGGTCCGAACTGTAGTTGCGGCGCTGGCGACGATTCTCGCGCACCGAGCCCAACAAGGCCGCCTTGACCCTCGGAGTCACCATTTGCGCCGTCTCTACGAAGTCCGACCCGTCCGGTTCGTCCGGCTCCCCCTGCTGCTCGCGGCGGGGCCACCAGGGGAACCTCGGATTCGCACGCTCGGTTCGAGTCCAGGGGGACCAGCGTCCCTGCTGCACACAAGAGGCGGGGATCTTGACCTTCTCTCCAGCGCCAACAAGAACGGTCGCGTTCGTCGTACGGTTCTGGAGACCGCCAATCAGCATCGTCCCCACCGGAATGAGCACGGGCTTGGGACCGTGGTTCTCAGCGATGGCCTGGCCGACAGAGCCGCTGTCCTTCACCTTCAGCCCCCGGCTACGCGCCGCGGCTGCCAAGCAGTAGTCGAAAACCGGCTCCGGGCCTCCCACGATGGGAACCACTGACAAACCTCGACAGGACTGAGCCTCCCCAAAGGCGAGCTCAGCAAACGCCTCTCGAATCTCTGCAGGTTTGATTTCCATTCTTACTGACCTCCAAATGGATTGGTGAGCCTCCTCACGTCACGCACCAGTATATCCCAACTGTTGCGACACTGTCAAGACACTCACAATAAGAATAACGCTCTGGCGGGCGTTTTGGTTCCAGTGTTTTTGGGAAAATCAGTCGCCCACTCGGTCGAGATACCGACGCAGGAAGTGGACAAGGTGACGCGCTACCCGTTCTTTTGACGGGTCCACCTCCAGGTAGACGCCCGTCGAGACCGGGAACCGAAGGTTTCCTTCCTCCGTCTCTTCGATGGCCTCGGTCGGAAGGTTCAGGGGGGCGCTCTGAGCCGCTGAATCCGATAGGTGTTCCCCGAACTCGTCCGGCAGGAACGCGGCGGCACCCAGTCGTCTCAGCATTCGGTCCACTTCGAGTTCCAGCCGGCTCGGACGCTCATAGGCTCTGTGGAAAGGCTTCTCGTAGGACCAATGCGCGCCCAGCCATCGAAGACGCTTCTCCTTCGCGGTCGCCGGCGCGGGAGCGAGGGCGTCGATGCGGGCCTTGATTTCTTCCAGCGTCAGCCCTGACCTTTGGAAGAGTCGAGCGGCAAGGATGCGGAGAAGG
>RFHN01000114.1 GCA_003695835.1 Armatimonadota bacterium | reverse complement strand
CGCGCGCCGCTTCGAGCATCGCCTCGTTATCGCGAAAAAGGGCGGGATCCGGATCGGACATGCAGGTGCGGCGAGTTTACCGGCGCCTACACGATGAGCCCGAAAAGCTCTTCGGCTTCGCGAATCTTTTCGCGAATGAACTCGGTCATAGCTGCCTCGTCCTCTTCGTCGAATTCGAGCCAGCTGCGGACTTCTGGCAGCATGTCCGGAACGGGCGCATTCAGAGGGCTGAAACCGGCGGCATTGGCGTAGTAATCCGCGGCTTGAATGCACGCCCGCATTCCGTTGAACTCGCCTTCTTGGGGCTCGTGGTGTTCACCGATCAGCTTGCGAATCTCCGGCGGGAACTTCCACGCCGTCGCTAACATGCGCCCGACTTCGGTGTGGTCAATTCCCAGGAACTTCTCTTCGGCGACGTGCAGCGGCATGTTGTTCTCTTTCGCGTCCAACAGGGTACGCGTGTAGAGATCGGTGAACGTGGAGTACAGGAACAGCATCCCGATGTCGTGGAGAAGGGCGCCGATGAAGCAGCGATCGATCTCCGACACGGGTAGGCGCTTCAGTTTGGCAATCCTCTCTGCGCCCTTCGCGGTCCCGAAGGCGTGCCGCCAGAAGTGGACGTGCATCTGACCCATTGCTGCCGAGCGAGAGCGTACGAGGCTCATCGCCGCCATGCTCAGGACCAGATTTCGAACCTGCTGCATCCCGAGGATGACGATCGCGTGGCTCGTTGTGGACACCTGGGCGGAGAGGCCGTAGTAGGCGCTGTTCACAACACGGAGCACCTTAGCGCTTAACGCTTGGTCCGACGAAATGACCTGGTTCAAGGCTGCCGAGGACGCATCCGGACTTTCCGTAATCTCGACTACCTTGGCCACGACAGCCGGCAGGGCGGGAAGGTCGTGAACCGACCTCTCGATGTACCGGCGAAGGGCGTCGCGGTCTACGGAAAGCATCTCTAACCCGTATCTTCGGCAGGTGGCGATTCGTTCGTTACGCCATCGGATATTCTTCCGTGGTCGTGCAGATTCGATCCTCGATTCGTTACCTGAGAAAGCGCAGGCCGCTGACGATCAGCCGGGGAACCTCATCAGCGACGGAGAACCTGTTTGTCGAGGTGCACCACGGGCAAACGGTCGGTTGGGGAGAGGCGGCTCCGATTGGGTATGGGCGTCCGCAGTCTGCGCAGATTTGCCAAGAAGCGTTGGAGCGATTCAACGCAAGTCTTTTCGGCTTGGAGCCGTGGAACGTTTACGAAATCGAGCAACTCGCGACGGAACAAGATCTGCCATCCGCCGCGCGCGCTGCTCTCAATATGGCTTGCTGGGACTGGATCGGCAAGCGCGTTGGCCAGCCCCTCTGGAGACTGCTCGGACTCTCCGGCCGTACGGACATCACGAGCGTAACCGTCGGGATCAACCCATTGGACCAGATCCCCGAGCTGATCCAGGAATGGGTCGCTTTCTGGCGCGACCGGGCGCCTTTTCGCCTGAAACTGAAGCTCGGCTATCCGGGCGGAATCGAGGAAGACCAAGCGGCTTTCGAGTGCGCGAGCAAGCACCTGCCCGCCGGCGGGACCATCCGCGTAGACGCGAACGGCGCTTGGAACCCAAGCGACGCCTGTACGATGCTGGCCTGGCTCGCCAAGAAGGGCTGCGAGTACGTCGAACAGCCGATCAGCCACGAAGACCCCGAAGCGCTGGAGTGTCTTCGCGATCGCCCACTGCCGGTCTTCTTGGACGAGTCGGTCCATACGTCCTTGGACGTGCCGCGAGTGGCTGACTACTGCGATGGGGTCAACGTCAAGCTGATGAAGGCGGGGGGAATCAGCGAGGGGATCCGAATCGCGCACACGGCGCGAGCCTTCCGGTTGAAGGTGATGATCGGTTGTTTCAGCGAGTCAAGCCTGGCGATCGCCGCGGCCGCCCAACTGAGCGACCTCGTGGATTACTTCGATCTCGACAGCCATTTCAACCTCGTTGAAGATCCGTTCCTTGGACTCGAGTGTCCCAGTGGCTGCCTCGTCTGCTCCGCTGCTCCAGGGTTGGGGGTCCAGCCCCGATGAATCCCCTCGGTCCCGGGTCGAGAGTCGCACTCTTGATGGACGGGTACCTGACGAATCGCTATGGCAAGTTGGGTATCGGCATGCTTCGATACTCGCCCGCGGACATCGTAGCGGTGATTGACCACGAGCACGAAGGGGAGGACTCGGCGGCAGCCACCGGCATTCTTCGCCACTGCCCCGTTGTCGGAGACGCTGCCTCAGCCTTGGCGTTGGGCGCGGAAGCGCTCGTCCTCGGCGTTGCCCCTCCCGGAGGGCGGCTTCCTGAGGAATGGTGGCCGCATCTCGAGGCGGCCATGGCGGCGGGCGCGTTGATCGTCAATCCGCTTCACGAACCGCTCTCGAGCCACCCCAAAGCCCTCGAGCTGGGAGCGCGCGTTTGGGATGTCCGGGTCGAGCCACCGAATCTCCAGCCCGCCTCGATGAAAGCGGCCCAGCTTGGTTGTCTTCGAGTCCTCACGGTCGGGACGGACATGGCGGTGGGGAAGATGACAGCGTCGCTCGAGTTGACTCTTGCGGCGCGGAGAAAGGGCATCGCCGCCGACTTCGTTGCGACCGGTCAAACGGGTATCTGCATCTGGGGCGCGGGCGTCGCCGTAGACGCCGTTCGGTTGGACTTTGCTCCAGGCGCCGTCGAGGCCGAGGTGCTGCGGGCGGCAGGGGGGACGCCGCCGCCTCAGGTGCTTTTCATCGAGGGCCAAGGCGCGATCAACCATCCCGCTGCCTCCGCTTCCCTCGCCATCCTCCGCGGATCCATGCCCACGCACCTCGTCCTCTGCTGCAAGGCGAACCAAGAGTTTCTTTGGCGCTTCTCCGAGTTGCCGATCCCGCCGCTACAGGATTTGATAACAACCTATGAAACTATGGCTGCGGGCGGAGGGGCGTTCCCCAAGCCGGCGACGATCGGCATCTGCGTGGACACGCGCGAGCTCGACGACGAAAGCGCTCTCGCCTACTGCGAGAACCTCGAGCGCGTCCATGGAATCCCTTGTGTGGACCCTGTACGCCACGGCGCGGATCGAATTGTGGATGCCCTACCGATGGCCGAACTCGTGAGTGAGCAACCTTGAGACGCGCTCCGGTCGGCAGGTAGCCTGCTGCCCGATGAACTGGCAGAAGATTAGCGACCAAACGGTGATTTGGCTGCTCGACAAGGGCGTGGACATTGCCACCATCGTGATCGTCACGCTGTTGGCCAAATACATCGTCTTTCGGATCACGGTGAGCCTGATCCGCAAGACGGTGGTCCCCACGGTGAGCGTCGAAGCGGAACAGAGGCGGGAAGAGACCCTTATCCGGATTGCGCGGTTGGCCATCAACGTCGTAGCCTTGGGCGTATCGGGAATGCTGATCTTGGACACGATCGGCGTCCAGATCGGGCCTTTTCTGGCGGCGGCCGGCGTAGCAGGCGTGGCGGTTGGTTTCGGTGGACAGTACTTCATCCGAGACGTGATCGCCGGTATCTTCCTCATCGGCGAAGACCAGTACCGCATAGGCGACTATGTCCGGATCGCCAACGTGAACGGCGTCGTCGAAGACATCACGCTGCGCATGACCACGCTGCGGGACCTCGACGGGACCGTCCACCATATCCCCAACGGCGAAATCCAGCTCGTTTCGAACTACTCCAAGGTCTTCTCTCGCGTGAACCTGGATATCGGGGTCGCGTACGACTCCGACCTGGACAAGGTCATCGAGGTCATCAACCGGGTCGGGAAAGAGTTGGCCGAGGATCCGGAATGGAAAGAGGACATTCTGGAAGCACCGCGTTTTATCCGCGTTCAGCAGTT
>RFHN01000113.1 GCA_003695835.1 Armatimonadota bacterium | reverse complement strand
GGATCAGACAGAGCCGGCTCTGCAACTTCCAGCTCCTTGAGCAGACCGTAGATCTCTCGGAGGTCTTCGTCGCGGAAACCGGTACCGACGCGCCCGACGTACACCATCTCTTCGTCTTGGCTCGCTCCCAAAATCAGCGCGCCGAATCCGATCCGGGAGCCTTCCGGTTCCGTGTATCCACAGACCCAGAACTCGCGCTCGTTGGCGCACTTGATCTTGAGCCAATCCTGGCTACGGCGAGAAGAGTAGGCGCTGTCGGCTCGCTTGCAAACGATCCCCTCCAAACCCAGCTCGCAGGCGCTCTCGAACATCTCCTGGGCGCGACCCACCACGTGTTCGCTGTACTTGAGCAGCGGGTCGGGGCGCTCAGCGAGCAGCGCTTGAAGCACCCTCTTTCGGTCCGCTAAGGGCGTTGCCCGAAGATCGAATCCATCGCAACACGGGATGTCGAAGACGTAGTACACGACCGGCCCCACGCGCGCGCCCGCCGCCGCTCGGTGGACGGCGGTGAAGTCATGCGTGCCATTCGGACGCAGGACGACAATCTCCCCGTCGAGGATCGCGTCCAACGCCGAGAGGTTCTCCAGCGCAGCGGTGATCTTGGGAAATCGCCCCGTGTAGTCGTTGCCGTTACGCGAGACCAGCCGAACCGCGCCGTCCTCCAAGTAGGCGAGCATCCGAAAGCCGTCGTATTTGATCTCGTTCAGATACTGATCGCCGGTGGGTGGCGTATCCACGGCTGTAGCCAGCATCGGCTCAATCTGTCGAGGTTGCTCTGCTTCTACAGCGCCCGGCAGAGTCCTGACCAGTTCCCGCACGTCGCGAAACAGCGCCGACGGCGCTCCCGCGGCGATCTCTTCCATCGTCCGACCCGAGAGGACGCTGGTCGTGTACCTTTCCAGCACATCGCTTTCGGAATCCTCCCACGCGTCGCGCTCTTTGATCAGTAGCCAGTTCTTCGGGTCCTTCTTGATTTGAACGAGTGCCCACTTGCCGCGGAGCCGCTCTCCGTGGAGGTTGAACTTGAGCGATCCCTTCGCGAGCATCTCCTCAACGTCGCCGAGCGGTTCCCAGGTGCCGATGTCCCATACCATCACCGTGCCCGCGCCGTACTCCCCTTCGGGAATCGTTCCCTCGAAGGTCATGTAGTCAATCGGGTGGTCTTCGACTTGGACCGCTAACCGCTTCTCTCCAGGGTCCAGGCTGGGCCCCTTGGGAACGGCCCAACTCTTGAGCGCACCCTGCCATTCGAGGCGAAAATCGTAATGGAGGCGAGAAGCGGCGTGCTTCTGGATTACGTACCGAAGTCGCGGGCCGTCGGTAGTGGGCAACCCTCGAGGTTCCGGTGTGCGCGAGAAATCCCTCTTGCGCTCGTATTCGACAAGCCCATCCGACATTCGGCGTTTCCTGTGCCTGCGCTACTCGGAGGCAGCCTTCTTCTCGAGGCTCTGCTTCAGCAATTCCATCACGTCTATCACTTCCGTCGTAGCAGCTGCCTCTCCCGCGGGTTGGACGGAGATCGCGCCGGTGCGAGCCTTTTCCTCGATGCTTGCAAGCAGCTTCTCGCGAAACTGGTCCTTGTACTTTTCCGGCTGCCATTCGGCGCTCATCATCTCGATGAGTTGAAGGCCCAACTCGATCTCCTTCTCGGAGGCGTTCACCGCGGCAAGGTCCTCGCCCGGCAGATCGAGCTGGCTCGGCAAGCGCACCTCCTCTGGATATCGCAGCAGAACGACCATGAGAGCGTTCTCGACCGGCAGAAGCGCGGCAAGATACTCCTTCTGGCGGAGCACGAAGCGGGCAAGGCCCACCTTGTTCGCCTTCCTTAGACTCTCCCTAAGAATGACATAACCCCGCTTGGCGGCGGGGTCAGGAACGGCGTAATAGGGCTTCTCGAAATAAAGGGGAGTGATGGCGTCCCGGTCTACGAACTCGAGGATCTCCATGGCTGGCGAGGTTGAGGCGCGTATCTTTTCGAGCTCTTCGTCCTCGAGGATCACGTACTGGTCTTTGCTGTACGGATACGCCTTGACGATCTCGCTGCTCGGCACTTCCTCGCCGGTGATCTCGTTCACCCGCTTGTACCGGATGCGCGCGTTATTGCGCCGGTCCAGCTGGTTGAACTTGACCTCCGCCTCGCTCTTTTGCGCGGTGACGAGACTTACGGGAATCGTCACCAAGCCGAACGTAATCGGACCTTTCCAAGTGGCTCGCTCTGCCATCTTTCCTGAGTTTACTACACCCTATGGGGATTCGGACGTTTGCATCTCTACAACAGCTCGAATTTCTGCCAGGAGCTCATGCCCGCGGACGAAGGTCTGGTGGAGTGGATGGTCCTCCAGTCGGATGGCTTCCTCTTCGATTTCCACCGTCTTCGTGCTGCCGTCTTCCCGAAAGTAGAATCGAACCGTGCCGGGCGCGGGTTTCGGGTACTCGTCACTCACCTCGACGCCAAACGCCTTGGGAACGGACGTGACCAGCCTTTCCGCTGCCTCGCGTACTCGGGAGTGATCATGCCCGCCGATCACGCCGAAACCGCTACTGACGTAGAGGCTCGCCGTTCCGTCCGCCATCGCCACCAGCGTAGCGGTCTCCGCATCCACCGACAGCTCCATGATGACCGCCCAAACACCGGCATGGTCCGGGACGCCGAGTTCTTGAGGCGGCACGGACAAGGCGAGGCGCCGCAACTGCTTGACAATCTCGCGAGGATCCTGGTTCTCGCTCATCTCCCCGAGGGTACCCGAACCGCCCCTTGGCACCGACTCTCAAAAATGATGTATCATGGAGACTCGGAACGAAGCCGAAAGGAGGACTTTTGAATGACAACATTGCTTTTATCCGTCGTTTTGCTACAGGGGAGCGCGGCGAGCATCCCCCAAGACCGGTCGTTCTTCGCTGCATCGGAGCGAATCGGCTACACCGGGACGATTAGCGTGTACAACACCCTCAAGGATGCGCAGGAAGGGCGAAACCCGCGCCACGCCAACATCCCTGTCCCTCAGCGGGACCTGGTTATCTACACAGTCCTGAATCGCCCCTCGTTCTACGACAACTTCAATTCCATCCTCACGCTGTGGTATCCGAACGAGGGTCGCAACCCGAACAACAAGAACGAAGGGTTCGTCCAGATGTACGACAGCAACGCGAACAACTGGAAGAACCACGTCGGGTTCTGGCAGAAGGATTTGGACACGTTTGTGCTCCAGGTGAAGGGCGAGAACGCGAGCTACCCGCTTGGCGAAGCGGCAGGTGACTTCGCCCGCCTCTGGAACGCCGGCGTTCCGCCAACGAGCGGAGAGGGCACGAAGGGTACGTTCCTCGTGTACGAGTACCGCCTCGTGGCGACCGGCCTCGCAGCGGAGGACAAGGACAAAGACGGGTTCTACGAGAATACGAAGAACGCCACGAACTACAGCGGCTACTTCAAGGGCATCTTCCGAAACGAGAGCGAGCGGCACCCCGAATCGAACGGCTACTACGTCTTCAACCTGACGTTCAACAACGTCAGCTGGGCAGTCCAAAATGGGTTTGCCAAAGACGACCGCTTCGGCTCCAAAACGGTCCAGTAGGCTCAGAACACCAAAGGCCGTCCGAGGGGTCGCCCTCGGACGGCCGTCTCTTTCGAGGGCCGTACCTTACAGCTTCGTGACGCGGTAGTACGGCTTCTTCGCGTCCCAGCCCTGGGGGAATAGGCGCTGAGCGTCCTCGTCCGGAACACTTGGCAGAATAATCACTTCGCCCCCGGGCGTCCAGTCTGCCGGCGTCGCCACCTTCTTGCTGTCGGTCAATTGCAAGGAATCAATGACCCGCAGGATCTCTTGGAAGTTTCGGCCGGTCGCAGCAGGGTAGGTAAGCGTCAGGCGTAACCGCTTTTGGGGGTCAATGATGAACACGGAGCGAACGGTGAACGTGTCGTCTGCGTTGGGGTGGATCATGCCGTACAGCCGCGCAACCTTGCGATCGTAGTCCGCAAGGATTGGGAAGTTGATCGTCGTGCCCTCGACCTCTTCGATGTCCTTTACCCACGCGCGGTGGCTCTCCAGCGGATCTACGCTGAGCCCGATCACCTTGACGCCCCGCTTATCGAACTCGTGCTTGAGTTTTGCCACCTGCCCCAGCTCAGTCGTACAGACCGGCGTAAAGTCGGCCGGGTGGCTGAAGAGGATCGCCCAGTGGCCGTCAATGTAGTTGTAGAAGTTGATTCGCCCTTCCGTCGAATCCTGTGTAAAGTTCGGAACCATGTCTCCGAGCTGCAGTGCCATTTCGTATCGTTCCTCCGATTAGGATTACGAAACGATTCTACCGAGGAATCCCCAGAGATGCGACTCGACCGTTGTGACGGATATCAT
>RFHN01000112.1 GCA_003695835.1 Armatimonadota bacterium | reverse complement strand
GATGGCGTCCCAATCAATCCAATAGTCAGTCGCTTGGGCGTCCAAGAGCGCACGGACTACGCGTGAGCGGGCGGCAGCGCGCGTGGGTGGGGGCTCCGTCATGGCATCCACGATTTTGACTTCATCCACGACGTGTTGGACCTGCCCCATCTCATCCAATGCGTGGTACAGGCTCTTTCGTGGGTCAATGTTGTGGTATTCGAGGTCAACGGAGTGGAGGGCGTCGTCGCTCCAATCAAGGTTCATCTCTTCTCGGTATTGTTCCACGATCTTGTATTTTGCGACCCAATCGAGGCGATCGGCGAGGGCGAGCGGATCCTTGTCGAGTTGATCGAGCGTCTGTTCCCAAGCGTTCAGCGTCCAATCCGTCTGCTCGTCGCGCCCTCGATAGCGCTGCGCCAGGCTCAGATACTCGCGGTGGAGGTCCGTTGCTCGGAGCGTGGTGCCGTCAACGAGAGTAATCTGCCATTTCCAATCGGGATCGCGAGAGACTTCGCGGAGAACTCGTAACGGGTGCTCGATCGCCAGTCTTTCGGGTATCAGGTTGTCTTCGATCAGGTCGAGGACGAGCGAAGTCGTCCCGATCTTGAGTGCGAATGCGTACTCCATCTGATTCGATTCGCCGAAGAGCATGTGCAGGCGCGTGGTATCCCCGTGCGTAAAGAGGGTTTCCCATTTGGGGTTGATGAGCGCGCGATTGAAGCGAACGCGACTGGCAACGGTCTTGATGATGTGATCAGCGCGCTGGCTGAGTTGATACCGGACGGTCGGGTCGGGCCGGACACCGTAGACGTTCGTAACCCACACGTAGTCCACGGGATGACGCGCCACGTCTCGAGCATCGAAGGAAGCGCCCGAAAAGTCGAGGATGTGGCCGCCGACTCGACCGACGCCGGCGTAAATCTGGCGCGTTACGAGGAACGGAAAGAGCAGATAAATCGCGTCTTGGAGAAGGGTCTCGTCGGCGCGAATGAGATAGTTCTCGTGGCAGCCGAACGTGTGGCCGCCGAAGTGGTCCACCGAGTTGTTGTAGAACGAGGCGACTTCGTCGAGGCCAAGTTCTCGGAGGGCGCGGAGCACGATCCGCTGTCCGGCTCGATCCGCGGCGACCAAGTCAAAGAGGTTGGCGCACTCCGGCGTAGCATATTCCTCGTGATTTCCGACAACATCCACATACAAACGACCGCCGTTGAGAAGGAACCCGCCGCTGTAGGCCGGTTCGAAAGCCTCGTCGCGCGAGTGGCGATCGATCAAGCCGAGACGTTGGTCGTGGAAGACGTAGTCCTTGACGCGCTCGACCACCGCCTCATAGGAGGAGATGTCCGGGGAGTCCACAAGACACCCGAACTCGGTCTCGACTCCATAGACGCGGCGAACACGCGGCATACTCTCTTATTCTACGCGTAGACGGCCCAATCGGGCACAATCGGGACGCCGGATGCGAATCCTGTACGCCTCACACTGGTTTCTCCCCTATTCGCTGGCGATCGTCAACGCCCTGGCGAAGAATCATGAGGTTTGTCTGGTGACGACGCACCGCGCCTTGCGTTCGGTGGACCCCGATCGCGCCCGAGAACTGCTGGATCCGGCCATCCGTGTGGAAATCGAGCCCGACACCCGCGAGCGCCAAACCCAACCGCCGGGCTACTACGTCGCTTCTCTTCGCTCACTCCGTCGCTTGATCCGCGAGTTCCGTCCGGACGTGGTGCACGTTCAGGAGACGACCGACCCGATGCTCGCGTGGGTTTGGTTGCGCGCTCTTTCGGGGACTTCCCTGCCCCTCGTCGTTACGGTTCACGATCCGGAGCCGCACCTGGGCGATACGCACAAGTTCTGGTGGGTTCGGCAACGGATGATCCAATCCATCCGGCGCCGTGCGGATCAGGTCGTGGCTCTCGCCGAGTACAACCGCCAGGCTCTGCTCGCGATGCACGAGTTCCTTACGCCCGATCGGGTGGGCCTCGCCTACCACCCCGTGATGGAGTTCTATCGGGAGTTCGTTCCTCCAGAGGCAAAGCGGCGCCCCGGGACGATTCTCTTTTTCGGCAGGATGGTGAAGTACAAGGGATTGGACACGCTGATCGAGGCGTGGGAGACGATCCGAGCGTCCAACCCGGACGCGCGCTTGATCGTCGCGGGGAGAGGGCCCGACCTCCCGCAGTATCTGCCCGTGCTCGAGGCCGACGACCGCGTCGAAGTCTACGCGACCTTCCTTCCCAACGGCGAAGTGGCTCGCCTCTTCACAGAGGCTGAAGTCGTCGTCTTGCCGTACCGAGAGGCGACCCAGAGCGGCGTCCTCGCGACCGCGCTGGCCTTTGGGTCTGCGTGCGTTACGACGGATGTGGGTGGATTGGGTGAAATGGTGGAACAAGGTAAGAGCGCGCTGCTCGTGCCTCCCGGCGATCCGAAGGCGGTTGCGGACGCGGTGCTGTCGGTCTTGGAGGACGGTACGCTGCGAGAGAGGCTCGAGGCGGGCGCCCGAGGGCGCGCCGCCGGCCCCCTCTCTGGAGCGCAGGTGGCGGCCCAACTGGAAGAGATCTACCAGAGGGCGATCTCAGCGAAGTCCCAAGCGAACTAAGTCTTTGAGCGTCACCAATCCCACAACCTTCCTGTCGGCGTCCACGACCGGCATTTCGCCGATCTTCCTGGGGAGGCTCTCGAAGAGGTCCAGCGCTTCGATCGCGAGAACGTCCGGCTCGATTGTTTGGGGGTTCGGGTTCATCATCTCTTGCGCCGTTTGCTCGATCGCGGCGGCGCCGTCGCGCACCAGAGTACGCCGCAGGTCGCCATCCGTGATCAGGCCAAGCAGGCGGGACTGGTCGTCCACCACGCACGCCGCGCCCGCGCCGGCCTTGGTGATCGCGCTGCTGATGTCGAGGAACTGGGTATCGGGCAGGACGGTGGGGACGTCCTCGCCGGTCCGCATGGCGTCCCGAACCTTCAAGAGCAGCCGCCGCCCTAATGCGCCGCTGGGGTGATATCGTGCGTAGTCCATCTTGGAGAAGTCTCTCGCCTTCATCACCGCCAGGGCCAAAGCGTCGCTCACGCCGAGCATGACGGTCGTGCTGGTGGTCGGAGCGAGGTTGTGGGGACAGGCTTCGCGCTCGACGGAAACGTCCAGTACGAGGTCGCTCTCTTTGGCTGCGGTGCTGTTCGGGCGGCCGGTGACCAGGATTGTTCGCGCGCCGATTTCGCGAAGGCTGGGGTAAAGCCGTAGGATCTCCTCGGTCTCGCCGCTGTTGCTGAAGAGAACGACAATATCGCGGTCGGTTACCATCCCAAGGTCGCCATGGAGAGCCTCCGCGGGATGGAGGAAGAGGCTCGGCGTACCGGTGCTCGAGAGCGTGCTGCTGAACTTCTTGGCGATGTCTCCCGCCTTGCCGATGCCGCACGGGATGACGCGCCCCTCGCAGTTGAGCATCCACTCTGCCGCTTGGACGAAGGTCTGATCCACCCGCTCCGCGATCGCCAGGATCGCCTGCGCCTCTTGCCGCAACGTGTCTCGAATCGTTTCCAGCATCGGAGCCTCAAGAATACCGCGGGTATGATGACCCGCATGCCACCCGAACCAGTCCTGCGAGCGCAACAGTGGATCGAAGAACATGAGAACTGGCTGATCGAGTCAACGCGAGAGCTACTCCGGATCCCCAGCGTCGAAGGCGATCCCCAGCCTGGCGCACCGTTCGGAGCGGAGGTCCGGCGGGCGCTCGACTACGTTCTCGCCCTCTGCGAGGCAAAGGGGTTCCGCACGAAAGACGTCGAAGGGTACGCAGGCCATGCCGAGTTTGGGGACGCCCAGCCGATGGTCATGTCCCTCGGGCACCTCGACGTCGTGCCGGTCAGCGATGGATGGAAGCACGAGCCGTTCGGCGCGGAGATTGACGACGGCTACCTCTACGCTCGAGGAGCCGTGGACGACAAAGGCCCCACCATGGCCAGCCTCGCCGCAGCCCTCGCCCTCAAGGAGACCGGCGCGGATCTGCCCGCCCGCATTCGCCTGGTGTTCGGGTGCAATGAAGAGAGCGGCTTCCGGTGCGTGAAGCGGTATTTCGAGACCGAAGAAGCGCCGACCTACGGAATCGCACCCGACTCGGCTTGGCCCTGCATTCACGCGGAGAAAGGAATCGCGAACCTGCTGGTTACGGTTCCCTTCCCACAGGGCGATCTGACGTTAAAACGAATCG
>RFHN01000111.1 GCA_003695835.1 Armatimonadota bacterium | reverse complement strand
CTTTGAGAGTGATGGTGATTGTGGCTTCGAGATCGCGCCCCGGTTGAGGCTGCGGCCCCGTGCGTCGAGGGGCACCCATGCCGAAGAAGAGGTCGAAGAGGTCTGAGATTCCTCCGAAGCCAGCTCCCGGGTGAGGGATGTCGGAAACCGTGCCGAATCGGTCGTACTCTCTGCGTTTCTCCGGGTCGCTCAGGACCGCGTACGCCTCGCCGATCTCCTTGAACTTCTCCTCCGCGCTCGGATCGTTCGGATTGACGTCCGGGTGGTACTTGCGCGCGAGCCGCCGAAAAGCGGACTTGATCTCTTCGGGAGTCGCATCGCGCGGGACGCCTAAGATGCCGTAGTAGTCCTGCGCGGACATGGCGGGTTAGTCAACCAGGTCTTCTGCGATCGCAGCGTCCGCTTCGCCTCGCGCCTTTTCCTCTTCGCCTTCGCCAGGTTCCTCGGTGAGTGAGCTGAGGTCAACTCCCTCGACCTCTTCCTCAACGTCGGTGAGAGCGGTCTCGAGGTCGAGAAGGTCCTCAATGCTCGCGTCGTGCTTGACGAGGTTCGCGAGGTCCTGGGCTTCCGGCGTCGCTTCGGCGGTGAGCGCTTCGATCGCCTCGCCAGTCAGTCCGGAGGCGGGGACGACCTCGCCTTCGACGAACTTCGGCACGACGGCGCCGTCCGCGATCTCCTCGAGGGCGATCGTCAGTGGATGCGTCGAGGTAGTCTCAATGAGCGGAGGCGCGCCCTCGCGGAGCTGCTTCGCGCGGCGAGCGGCGAGGTTGGTCAAAACGAATCGGCTGGGGAACGAATCGAGTTTGTCTGCAGACGGGTAGAGAGCCATAGATTCCGAAACAACCAGTATACCCGCCGCCGATTCACAATTTCCAGCCCTCAAAACAGTCGCCGCTCGGGGTACAACCCGCGGACACGTGCTCTCCGAACTCAAGGAGCTGTACCGCTACCGCGAGCTGCTCTGGACCTTTGTCGTCCGGGAGCTGCGCATCCGTTACAAGAACTCCGTCCTCGGGTTTTTCTGGAGCATTCTGAACCCTCTGATCACCGTGCTCGTGATGACGGTGGTGTTCAAGTACGTCCTCAACGTCCGCGTTCCCAACTACAGCGCCTACCTCCTCGCCGCCTACCTACCGTTCATGTTCTTCCAGCTGGCGCTTCTCGATTCCGCGCAGTCTATCCTGACCCAGCTACCCCTGCTCAAGAAGATCTACTTCCCGCGAGAGATTCTGCCAATTGGGAGCGTAATCGCGAACTTCCTCCATTTCCTCCTCGCCATGGGAGTGTTCTTCCTCTATCTGCTCTTCGTATGGTGGATGAACCCGGGCGAGAACCCGTTTCGAGCGACTGTTTTCTGGCTCCCGTTGCTCGTGTTGCTACAGTTCTGCCTGACGCTTGGCCTGGCCCTGTTCATTTCCGCGCTGAACACGTTCTACGAAGACGTGAAGTACCTCGTCAGCGTTGGGCTTTACCTGCTCTTCTTCCTCTGTCCGATCCTGTACTTCGTGGAGCAGGTGTGGGCGGCGACTCACTCGCCCGACATTCCCGCCCAGTGGCAAGACACGCTCTTCACGATTTACAACCTGAACCCCATCGGGATGCTCTTGGTGGGTTACCGAAAGCTGATGCTCGATCCGCAGCCCATCACGGTGACTCGGACGGGAGACGTCCTCGAGACGCACTACCTACCCTTGGACTGGACGATGCTCGCCATCGCGGGTGCGGTCAGCGTGCTCGTGATGGTTGCCGGTTACGCCTACTTCAACAAGGTGAAGTGGAGGTTCGTGGAGCGGCCATGAGCCAGCCAGCCATAGCCGTCCGGAATCTGGTGAAGGAGTTCGATCTGACGCACTCCGGCTACTCTTCGCTCAAGGGCAATCTTCTCTGGTGGCGAAAGAAGCGGAAGGAACGCCTCCGGGCTGTGGACGACGTGTCGTTCGAAGTGAGGCCCGGCGAGTGTGTTGGCGTTGTGGGCAAGAACGGAGCAGGGAAGAGCACGCTGCTCGGCCTACTGGCGCGCGTCTACAAGCCGACTTCTGGGGAGATTCACCTATCCGGAACGGTGGCGCCCCTGCTCGAACTTGGCGCGGGCTTCCACCCAGACCTCACCGGCATCGAGAACGTCTACTTCAATGGCGTCATCCTCGGGCTGACACGGAAGCAGGTAACGGAGCGGTTGGAGAAGATCATCGAATTCAGCGAGATTGGGGACTACGTGGACGCTCCCGTCCGCTCGTACTCCAGCGGCATGCTTCTGCGCCTCGGTTTCAGTGTGGCGGTCCATGTGGACGCGTCCATCCTGCTCGTGGATGAAGCTCTTGCTGTCGGGGACATCGAGTTTCAGAAGAAGTGCCTCGCGAGAATCGCCGAGTTTCAGGCGAATGGCGGCGCAATCCTCTTCGTCTCGCACGACATGGACGCCGTCCGCCGAGCAGCGGACCGCGTGCTATGGATGCGCGCTGGCAAGGTCTACCAAGACGGCCCCACGGAAGAGGTTCTCTCCGCCTACGAGCGTTCCGGCGAGAACCCGCCTCAAGATTAGCCGCTACAACCGGTCGGCGGTGGCGGCGGAGGGCTGTTCTGACTCTGAACGAAAAGGCCGATGGCGCCGACGAGCGTGCTCGTCTGTCCAGACTGCAACGGCTGATTCAGCACCATCAGGGCGTGACAGTTCTGGACGTTCCAACTGTAGGTGTCGCCGTTGTATGTCCACTCGCCCGGATAGTAGCCGGAAGCCTTCACCGGCACGTTGATCTTCGTTGCCGTGTTCGGGACGAGGCCGGTGAACTTTCCGTTCGACATCACGGTGGCTCGGCCGACTTCGTTGTTTGAAGCGTCGTAGAACGCCACAATCGTCCCAGCCGTGGTGCCCCCGCCACCGATGACATCGCCCGTCAGACGGGCAAGCCCGGCCGGGCGCACGGCAATCTGCAGCCTAACCGGAGTCGGGCTGCCATTCCACACTACATTGACGTAAGCCGTCCCCTGGCTGCCAGGGGTGAAGCTCCCGTTGGCTGAGTTCAGGGTTCCCACGTCGCCCTGTACCTCTTCGAGGGTCCAGGACGTAGGCGTGAGTTTGACTCGCTGACCCGTCCCCTGCACATAACCCGCCAGCTCGAACGTGTGCGGACCGGTGCCGCTCTCGATGTTCAACGGGTCTTTCCCGGGCAACTCCACGCGAACGAGGAAAAAGGTAACGTTGCCGCCGCCTCCCCCTTCGCCCGAGCCTCCGCCGCAACTCGAGATCGCCAGGGCGAAGGCAGAAACCAACAAGACTGCTAACCAAGCGCCGTACTTCATGTTCAAATATCCAGCCCGAGATTATAGACGTATCGAGCGCGCAAGGATTTCGCTTACGTAGAGAGAAAACTCGTCAAAGTATGGGGTTAAGCGTCCACTCCCTCCGCCAGGTCGTCGCGGTGCTCCAACCGGAACTCCTCGACCAGCCGGAGAATCTCGACGAGCCGATCGTCGCGGACGCTGTACAAGCGAGCCGTGCCCTCTTCCTTCCGAGTCAACGCGCCCGCGCGAGCCAGGACCGCCAGGTGCTGCGACACATTGCTTTGCGATACTCCCAGCCGATTTGCCAATTCCGTGACCGACATGGGCCCGTTCTCCGCCAGGGCCTGCAGAATCCGAATTCGCCTCCGGTGTCCGAGGGCGGCCAGCAATCCCGCAGCAAATCGCGTTGCCGCGTCGGATGCCAACAACAGCGAGGCTGACTCGACGACGCGAATTCGGTCCTCTTTCGATACTTTGGGATCCTCTTTGTCAGCCATTTGCTTGCGTCATCTAAGTCGGAACGCCATGCCGTCAGAACTGTGTACGACCGACGAGAGCCGCGAACTCCTCTGGGAAACGTTGGCGCCAGATCTGGTAGTAGAGAAGCTCGTCCTTGGTTCGCAGACTCGGCTGCAACTCGGCGTCCTTGCCCTTGTACTTTGATAGGTCCTCGTCCGTGAAAACGGAGTCGGCGTATTCGGAAAGCGCGGTCTGGATGCCGACGCAATGGACGTCCTCACTATCCGGACGGTCCACGATCCAAGCCGGTAGCATGGTGCTGAACGCGCGCCGCAACGCCCACTTGGCTCGGCCGTCTTCGCTGATCTTGTAGTTGGAAGGTAGCTTGGACACGGCGTGGACAAGACGGCGGTCTGTGAAGGGCGACCGGGGTTCCAGCCCCCATCCCGTCACGATCCGATTCCATCGGAGCAGATGCGTCCGGTGCAGATTCTCCGTGATCCGTTTGATCTCTGCGGTGAGCTTTTCCTGATACATCGGCCGCAGGTACGGGTAACCGCCGAACAGCTCGTTCGCTGCGTCGCTACCGACCATCACCTTCACGTCCTCCGCGGCAGCGCGAACGGCGAAGTAGTCGGCAACGGCATGGCGCACGACCGGGCCGTCGAACGTCTCAAGGCTCCAGACGATTTCCTGCAGGTGGTTGAGAATGTCCTCGACAGAGACTTCGACGTGCGTGTGCTTGACGCCAATCCATTCAGCCACCTTCTTGGCCGTGTGCCCGTCCTGGGAGCCTTCCAACCCAGCCGAGTACGTGCGGACCTTTCGATTCTTTTGGTATGCGAGGGCGGCGAGGATGCTCGATTCCACGCTGCCGTTGAGAAGAATGCCGACTTCGCCCGACCCGACATGCTTCTTTACGGCGTCGGTGACGAGGACGCGGACGACTTCGATGGCGTCTTGGAAGCTGACCGGCTTGGCAGGTCCCTCCAGCCGGAAGTACCGACGAAGTCCGACGTCGGAGTGAAAGTAGCAACCGGGCGGAAACTCGGAGAGAGACTGAGCCTTCTCGACGAAGGCCTTGAGTTCTGACGCGAAGAGCCATCCCCCGTTCACCTGCGCAAAGTAGAGAGGATACGAGCCCAAGTGATCGCGCGCCGCATAGAAGTGGTCGCCGTCCCGCAAGAACAGAGCGAACATTCCGTCCAGAAAATGCGCGACCTTTCGATCCTTTGCCGCGTAGAGCCCGAGGACGGTGGCGGCGGGGCTACTATTACGCGGTTTCGGCTTCAGCGACTCCCGAATCCGTTGGGCATTGAGGACGGTTCCGTCCAGAATGATGCTCTGCGTGGCTCTCTTGGCAGACACCGGCACGGGCGCCTGCCCGCCGTTGTATGCATAGCCGGCGAGGACGACAGGGCCTTGTTCGAGCAAAGAGCTCGAATTCGGCTCAGAGCCTGTCAGTTCCTTGACGAGTTCTGTGATCTCGGCTACGCTACTGCTGTTAAATGCGCAAACAATGCCCATGATGTGGCTACTACCTCCCGGGTAAGGGCGCTTAACCCTCCTCCGATTCGCTCTCTTCCGTGGAAGCGCCGACCAGTTCCGGTTCCGCAGCTTCCTCCTCTTCGGCGGCCTCTGTCGGCTCCTCCACAACGGTAGCCGGAATCAAGGTGCAGATGACCGTCTCAGGGTGAGCGGCTTCGCAACCGTCGGGCAAGAGGATGTCTCCGGCGGTAACGGTGTCCCCGATCTCCAGCTCGGAAATGTCCAAGCCAACAGCGTCAGGCAGGTCGGTTACTTTGGCGCGCACCGCGATGGTCTCCTCGGGGCGCACGAGCTGACCCACCCGGGTGGCAACCGCTTCCGGTTCGCCCGTGAAGATGATCGGAACGTTGGCGACGACCTCTTCCCGTGCCCGAACCTCGACGAACGAGGCGTGGAGAAGCTTTCGGCTCGTCGGGTGCCATTGCAGCTCCTTCAACTGAGCAAGATGCGCTTTGTCCGCCTCGTCAACGAGGCGGAGGATGCCGCCTACGCCCGTCTTGTGAACGGCGTGGGCAAACTCCTTCTCCGGAACGAAGATGGTAATGGGGGGCTCGCCACCCCGAGAAATCACGGCTGGGATCCAACCTTCCTGTCGGAGGTTACTCAGGTCCGATTCGGACAGGTTTGCATCGCGGCTCTTGAATGTTACACTCTCATAATGCATAGGACTCTGCTCCTTGAAGCGCGATCCCACAAGCCAGTCCGGGCCGGCGGAACGCTTTCTAAGCGGTCCAGTTTATTCGAATATACGCATGAAATGCAACCCACCCCGTCGAATCAGGGGCTAAACAGGCTGAAGACGCGCCCCGCCATCCAGCGCCTGCCAGATGAGTAGGGCCTGAAGCGTCTCCTCGACGTCATGCACGCGAAGAGCCTTGACCCCGCAACGGGCGCCCCATAGCGCCGCGGCGACGGACCCAGGCAAGCGCTTCGTCGGGTCGCCCTCGCCGGTGAGGTGGGCGATGAAAGACTTGCGCGACGCCCCTAAAAGGACCGGGTATCCGGTCGCCACGAACTTGGGCAGATGTCGCAGAAGCGTCAGGTTGTGGTCGAGCGTCTTCCCAAAGCCGATGCCCGGGTCAATCCATATTCGTTCGCGAGCGATTCCGGCCGCCATGCACTGCTCAGCTTGCTCGACCAGGAACTCAAGGACCTCCGACACGACGTCTTCGTAATGCGGGTTGACCTGCATCGTTTGGGGCGTGCCCTGCATGTGCATGATGATAATGGAAGCGTCGTGCTCGGCAGCCACCCGCCTCATTTCGGGGTCTCGGAACCCGCTGACGTCGTTGACGATCCTGGCTCCAGCCTTGAGAGCCGCATCGGCGACCGCAGCCTTGCGCGTGTCTATGCTGACGGTAATCCCTCGCTTTGCCAGCGCCTCAACCACGGGAAGGACGCGGAATAGTTCCTCCTCTGCCGGCACGTCCTGTGCTCCTGGGCGCGTGGACTCCCCCCCAACATCCACGATCGCCGCTCCCGCCCGCGACATAGCGAACCCGGCTTCGATGGCGGCGTTCGTGTCGAGGTACCTACCGCCGTCAGAGAAACTGTCGGGGGTAACGTTCAGGACCCCCATGATCGTTGGAATCTCCCGGAGCAGCTGTTCTCGGTTCATGCGGACAGCAACTCGTGAACCTTCTGTGCCGCCTCCTGCACGGTTTGAGCGGCGATGAGGTTCGCTTTGGAGAGGATCTCTCTGGCTTCCTCAGCGTTTGTTCCCTCGATGCGCACGACGATCGGAACCTTGACGTCGAGCTTGGCCAGAGCTTCCGTAACGCCTTTGGCGACCTCGTCGCCTCGCGTGATTCCCCCGAAGATGTTGATGAGGATCGCCTGGACGCGCTCGTCCATCAACACGAGTTCCATGCACTCTCGAACCCGCTCTGCCTGTGCGCCGCCACCGACATCGAGGAAGTTCGCTGCTTTCTCGCCGGCTCTCGCGATCTCGTCCAGTGTGAGCATGACCAGCCCGGCGCCATTGCCCAAGACCCCGACGTTCCCGTCAAGACGAACATAGGCGATTCCGCGGCGGGCTGCCTCGGCCTCAATGGGATCGTCCGCGGCGTCGTCGGCAAACGCCTGCCACTGGGGGCGGCGGAAAAGGGCGCTGTCGTCAATGGAGACTTTGGCATCTGCGGCGACGATCGAGCCGTCCGAGAGTAGTGCGCAGGGATTGACCTCGACGAGAGTTGCGTCCTCCGCGTTGTACGCCTGCGCCAACTTGCGCACCATGGAAGCCATGGCGCCGATCTTGTCGGTTCGGAAGCCGATCTTGCGCAGACCCTCACGCACTTCGTACTCCCACAGGCCCCATTTGGGGTTCACCGGGATGTGGGCAATTGCCTCCGGTGTCTTCGCGGCGACCTCCTCGATGTCCATGCCGCCTGCAGCGCTCACCATCGCGACGTTCTGCTGGCGAGCCCTGTCCAACAGGATCCCGATGTAGTATTCCTCGACAATGTCCACTCTCTTGGCGACAAGCACCCGTTCGACAACCATCCCCTCAGGATTTTGGATGGACTTCAGTTTCTTTCCGAGGATGCTGGCGGTGAATTCGGCAGCTTCATCGGGGGTAGAGCAGAGCTTGACGCCTCCCGCCTTGCCGCGGCCACCCATCAGGACCTGGGCTTTGACGACAACATCACCCCCGTACTTTTGCGCGATTTCCCGCGCCTGTTCGGGCGTTTCGGCCACCTCTGCCGGCGGCATTGGTACACTGTACTTGGCGAGAATCTCGCGAGCTTGATACTCGTGGAGTTTCATGGCCGCGAAGCATACCCCGTCAAAAGGGAACGCACCTTGGTTGCTGTGCGTAGCAACACCAAAGCTGCCGGTACGGCGGCCCGAAAGGAGGAATTAAAAGATGAATGTAAAGGGATGGGCTCTCGGAGCCTGCACTCTTGTCCTTGCCGGCTCGGCGTCGGCTCAGTTACGGCTTGAAACGTACGTAACCGGTCTTTCACAACCGGTTCACATGGTCCAGGATCCGACGGACCCCAACGTCCAGTTCGTGGTCCAGCAGAGAGGCCGAATCCGGATCATCCAGAACGGCAACCTGCTTGGGACGGACTTTCTCGATTTGACGGGAGTCGTCAGCCAGTCCGGCAGTGAGCGCGGCCTTCTCGGCATGGCATTCGACCCGGACTACGCGAACAACCGTCGCTTCTACGTGAACTTCACCAACACGAGCGGGAATACGGTCATCGCTCGGTTCAAGCGGATGCCGAACGACCCACTCAAGGCAGACCCGAACTCGCGCTTCGACTTCCTCTTCGGCTCCAACCGCTTTATCGTGCAGGATTTTTCGAATCACAACGGCGGAACCTTGATGTTCGGTCCCGACGGGTACCTCTACATCGGCATGGGCGATGGCGGCTCGGGTGGCGATCCGAACAACCGCGCCCAGAACCCCAACTCGTATCTGGGCAAGATGCTGCGCATTGACGTCAACGTCCCCGACACCGACAACGTCGGCTACCGGATCCCGAGTGACAACCCCTTCCTCGACGGCGATCCGATCAACGCCCTGGGCGAGATCTGGGCGTTCGGCGTTCGAAACCCGTGGAAGTTCTCCTTCGACGACTGGACGAAGGGAGGAACCGGTGCGCTCGTGATTGCCGACGTGGGCCAGAACTCGTGGGAAGAGATTGATTATGAGCCTGCCGGGCGCGGGGGGCGAAACTACGGTTGGAGCATCCGGGAAGGCGCTCACCCATTCAACAGCGGTCGGTCTCCCGCATACACGCCGCTGATCGATCCGATCTATGAGTACTCGCACAGCGTTGGTCAGTCCATCACAGGCGGCTATGTCTACCGTGGAACGATGCTCGGATGCGACTTCTTTGGTCGGTACTTCTTCGGAGACTTCGTGAGCCGAAAGGTCTTCTCCATCGGCTTGCTGATCGATCCGAACACGGGGGAAGCAACCGCCACGAACCCGATAGAACACACCGGTGATCTGGGAACCGTCGGAAACGTAAGCTCCTTCGGGGTAGACGCAAACGGAGAGCTCTACATCGTGGACTACAGTGGAACAATCCGTAAGGTCCTTCCCGAAAACGCGATCTGGATGACGAATGTAACGGCGGTGGATGGCGGCATCGTAACGGGTGGCCTCCGCGATCTGTTGTGCGTAGACGGCATGCGGATGCGAACGTTCTCCGACTTTACGAGCGAGATCGATCAGGCAAACCTGACCACGCTCGAAGTCAATCTCAAGACCGATATCACGAACTTGCAAGAAGTAGACGTCTCCGTCACCGCAAGCATTGACCAAACGGTCGGTGGCGAAATCCGCATCTTCTTCAAGAACGTGAACACGGGAATGTGGGAGCGCGTGGCGACGTTCTCGACGAACACGTCCGAGCAGACGTTCCAAGCGCTGAACATTCCTGCCACGAACTACCGCGACAGCAACGGAAACATCCAGATGCAAGTGCGGTCCATCGTGAATCTCCCGATTACGGTCGCGACCTTCTTCACTCAGATCAATCAGGTGAAGGTTACGCCCAGCTAATCCGCGGAGATACCGTCCGACGAGGGCGCAGAGGGCGATGTCCTTCTGCGCCTTCTTCTTTGGAACAGAATGCCGCCGATGCGTTGGACCCAGCGCGCAATACGCAAACTTGTGGAGCGCCTCGAAGCGGAGTACGGCCGGGACGATGTTCGCGAACACCTCGACCCACTCGGCGAGTTGATCTCATGCATCTTGAGCCAGAACACCACCGACGCGACGTCCTTTCCCACGTACTTCGCTCTCCGAAAGAAGTACAAGACCTGGGATGCGATCGCGCGTCTGCCGGAAGACGCCCTTGCCGATGAGATCCGCGCCGCCGGCCTGGCAAACCAGAAGGCGAAGGCCATTCTGGCGGCGCTCGCCGCAGTTCGCGCTCGGTTCGGCCGGTACACGCTCGAACCCCTCCGCAAGATGAGCCAAGAGGATGCGAGAGAGTGGCTCGAGTCCTTGCCTGGGGTCGGCCCGAAGACCGCCGCGATCGTTCTGTGCTTCGGACTCGGGTTTCCCGCCATACCCGTTGACACGCACGTGTTTCGCGTGTCCTGGCGGCTGGGCTTGATCGAGAAGAAAGTGGGGCCGGCTCGAGCGCATCGGGTCCTCGAGGCGATCGTTCCCCAAGACCTTGCCTATCGGTTTCACGTGGCGCTCATTAAACATGGGCGGCGGACGTGTACGGCGAGGAAGCCGAAGTGCGTTGCCTGCGTGGTAAGAGATCGCTGCCGTTGGTACCACGAAGAGGGGCTGCAGTAAGCGAATGGGAGAGACTTCGGGCGTAGGCGAGCAGTGGAGGGAGTGGGCGGACCGCCAGCTGGGTCCCACGCTCGCGGCCGCGCTCATCGAAGAGGCGGCTGGGAGCGCAGATCCCGAACGCGGGATTCGAAATGTCCTGCGATGGGTGGAGAGCCCCGGCGCCAGCGAGAGCCGGGTCGCGCTGTTGGCCGAGAACCCGGGTTTCTTGCACCGATTGGTGCAACTGGTCGCCGCAAGCCAGGCGATCGCAGATTCTCTCTTTCAAAACCCCGAACTTGCCTTGCTTCTCTCCGATCGGGAGGAACTGGAGAACCCACTGCTCAAAACGGAAATAGAGGAGGCCGGAAGGCGCTTGCTCGAACCTGCTAGGTCTTACGCCCACAGGCTCGATCGCTTGCGGTACCTGAAGCAACAGTGCTTAGTGCGGATCGTGTGGAACGACTTAAGCACGACGTGGAGCCCGGAGGCCGTGTGGCTCGCTCTCTCCGACCTCGCCGACGCAGTCGTCCGGCTCGCGCTGGAGATCGTCGGGCAGGAGAGGGGAGTGGACGCGGAGGACATGGTCGTCCTTGCGATGGGAAAGCTGGGCTCGCGCGAACTCAACTACTCGAGCGACATTGACTTGATTTGCCTCGTCCGAGACGAGGTTGCCGATCTGGAACCGTATCACAAAGTTGCGGAGGCGCTCGCCTCGGCGTTGATGGGTCGGATGGGGCGAGGGTTTCTGTACCGCGTGGATTATCGCCTTCGCCCCTTCGGGGCTGCCGGCGCGGTCGTGCACCGTCTTTCCGCGGCCCGTACCTACTACGAACGATACGCAGAGCCTCCCGAGCTGCTCGCCTTGGTTCGTTGTCGCCCTTGCGCCGGTTCGATCGAATCCGGCCACCGCTTCTTGTCAGAAGTCGCCGAGACCGTGTATCGCCCCGCCAGGTCAGAAGTGTTCCTCGGTTCGCTGTTAGAAACGAAGTTGAGATATGAGGAACGAGTCCGAGCAGAGGGGGGCGAGGAAGCGGACTTGAAACACGGGCCTGGAGGAATCCGGGACATTGAGTTTCTTGTCAACCTGTACCAACTCATGGAGGGCGTCGAGGCGTCGTCGCTCCGCGGTGCAAGTACACTCGACGCCATTCGCGATCTCACGACTCTTGGGCGGCTTACCGGCGCAGAGTCGGATACGTTGCGCACGTCGTATATTCTGTTGCGCCAGGCGGAACACCGAATCCAACTGCGCCACAACCTGCAATCGCATCGGCTGCCGAACAAGACGGAGGAAAGGGAAGCGTTCGCGCGCCTTCTCGGTTACCGATCCTGGCCAGAGGCCGAACAGGCGCTCAAGTCTCGGCGGCGACAGGTGAGAACGATCGTCGAACAGCACGTTCCACTGCGACAGGCTGGCGCGGTGTCGGTGGAGAGCCTCTGCGAGCAACTTGGGTATGAGCCAGGCTCCGCCGAGCAGAAGGCGCTGGAAAAGGTGATCGGCTTCTACGAGGATGCGGAGACCTTTGTCCGCTCTGCCGCAAAGGAGCAGTCGCTCCGGGACCGCTTGCGCTTGATCGTCGAAGGCGCCCCCCGCTTCGTTCCAGACATTACGTTCCATCCTGAGTTATGGGATGTTGCGTTCTCCGCAGAGCCAGAGATGGCATGGGACGACTTCGGAACCGTATTGGAGCATCTCTTGCGTCGAGACGGCGAGGAAGCCACGGAGACGGATCTCGCGCGCCGCCTTCGCCACGCTTGGGTGGCCGTCGCCCTTCGGGACGCTCGTTTCCGAAACGTGCGGGAGACAGCGGAGGCGTTGGCCTGGGTCGGCGAATGGGTCCTGCTCTCCACACTGGACGCCCTCGGAGCGACGGATGTGGATGTTATCGCCTACGGACGCCTCGGCAGCAGAGAGCTCAGCCTTGCGTCCGACTGGGACATCGCGTTTTTGCACACGGGAGACGCGCCGATCGAAGCCGCCTATCACTGGGTCGAAGAGGCACTCAGGGTCTTCCGGCGCATCCAGGTTCAAGGAGTCCGTCTGCCGATCGACCTTCGCCTCCGCCCGGAAGGAGGCGCAGGGCCGGTGGTGCGCTCCCTGGACGCTTTTCATCGGTACGCGGAAACGGCCATGGAAACCTGGGAACGCCTGGCGTTGACGCGGGCCCGTTCCCTGCGAGGCAATGCGGAAGTCGAGAGTGTCATCGCTCAAGCCATCGCGAGGGCGCGTCTGGAGCCTGATTGGGTGGGCGCTCTGCTGTCCATGAGGCAACGGATCCAACAAGAGAGAACGAGCGCGAAGGCTCGCGACCGAAATGTAAAGCTTTCTCGAGGTTTCCTGCTCGATATTGAATGGCTTCTGGGCATGTTGGAAGTTGAACTCGGCGACAGGAAAGCTACCAGTTTGAGGCAAAAGGCTGTTGATTTCGCAGAGGAGGGCGTCCTGAGGGACGAAGAAGCAAACCGGCTCGTCACGGCGCTCGATCTTTTCGACGGATTGCGCAACGCCGCCTATCGGCTGGACCTGCCCTCGGCGGAGGAGATTCCCGAGGCAGGCAGTCCCGAGTTCGACCGGCTCGCCCTCGCCGTCGGGTTTACTCCGCGCGAGCTTTCCGAACGCCTGGAGGAAGCCCGGTCGTGGGTCCTCGCCTCTTGGGAACGCAGATATGGCGCTTAACATAGCTCTATCGCTCTTGATTGCCTACCTCATTGGTGGGATCCCGTTTGGCTTCCTTGTAGGAAAGTTGTACGGTGTGGACATTCGCTCGGTCGGGAGCGGCAATATCGGAGCCACGAACGTCTGGCGCACGCTCGGGCCCGTGGCCGGGCTGGCGGTGTTGCTACTCGACATCGCCAAAGGCTACGTGCCAGCCGAGTTTGCCGCTGCGGCGTTTCGGATGACGAGCGCTGGTATGCCTCATGCGGATTGGCCGCTCGTTTTGGGGCTTGCTGCGATTCTGGGGCACGTCGCCTCGCCGTTTCTTCGGTTTCGTGGCGGCAAAGCTGTGGCTACATCCCTGGGGGTCATGATCGCTCTCACGCCGGTGGTGGCTGCCTTGTCGTTCGGAGCTTTTGTTGCGTGCCTATTGCTCAGCCGGTACGTCAGTTTAAGTAGCCT
>RFHN01000110.1 GCA_003695835.1 Armatimonadota bacterium | reverse complement strand
GGGTACCTCTACATTGGGCTCGGAGACGGTGGCACGTTTCAAGACGCCTTGAACAACGCCCAGAATCCCAACAGCTATCTCGGAAAGATCCTGAGAATTGATGTGAATGTGCCGGACAACGACCCTGTCGGCTTTCGTATCCCGCCGGATAACCCATTCCTCGATGGAGATCCGATCTCGGCCTTGGGAGAGATCTGGGCATTTGGGCTCCAGGATCCATGGGGCTTTTCCTTCGATAGTCCCACGGCAGGGGGTACTGGGGCGATGCTTCTTCCCGACAGGGGTTGGTCCTCGTGGGAGGAGGTTAACTACGAGCCGCTGGGGAGAGGTGGGCGCAACTACGGCTGGAGCGTTCGGGAGAGTCTGCATCCCTTTAGGACCGACCGTCAGCCAGCCTATACGCCGCTCACCGATCCGATCTTCGAGTACCCTCACTCAGAGGGTCTCAACATTACAGGCGGTCACGTCTATCGGGGCACGATGTTGGGGTGTGACTATTTCGGTCGCTACTTCTTTGGCGATGAGACCGGGAAGCTTTTTTCCGTAGCCTTGAGTATCGACCCCGAGACGGGTGAAGCCACTGCGTCAGACTTCGTGGATCATACCGGGGATGTCGGAACCCTCGGGACGGTGAAGGCCATCGAAGAAGACGCGAATGGAGAGCTGTACATCGTTGACTATAGTGGTATCGTGCGGAGGTTGCTTCCGGAAAACGCGGTCTGGGCGACCAACGTGACTGCCGTAGACGGAGGCATCATCAGCGGCGGCTTGCGGGAGCTTCTCTGCCTGGATGGGCTCAAGGTGCGAACCTTCTCCTCGTTCACGTCAGAGATCGATCAGGCGAATCTCACCACTCTGGAGTTTGATCTGCAGACCGACATCCAGAAACTGACTCATGTCGATGTCTCTGTTACTGCAAGCATCAACCAACCGGTGGGCGGTCAGCTCCGCGTGTTTTTCAAGAACGTTAATACCGGCCAGTGGGAGCGAGTGGCGACGTTCAACACGACGACGGCCGAACAGACGTTTACGGTACTCCACGTTCCCGTTGCGAACTACCTAAGCTCGAACGGCCGGATGCAGATGCAAGTGCGTTCCATCGTTAACTTGCCGATTACGGAGGCCACCTTCTTCACGACAATCAATCAGGTACGAGTGACGCCAGGTTAGGACAACGTTGGCGGCATCCGAGCTTGGGCGTCTTCGTCCTGGATGGACATCGAAACGGTAACATTCGACTCCAGTGCCCATACTCGAAGTTCGCGACCTTCGTGTGTCCATCGCCGGCGTGGAAATCCTCCGCGGCGTCAACCTCTATGTGGAAGAGGGTGAGACGCTCGGCATCGTCGGCGAATCCGGGTGCGGCAAGAGCATGACCGGTCTCGCCATCATCGGCCTTCTTCCGGGCGATGGCAGGGTCACGGCGGGGGAGGTCCTGTTCGATGGGGAAAACCTTGTCCAAGCCGGTGAGGCTCGCATGCGCCAAATCCGCGGAGGCGACATCGCGATGGTCTTCCAGGATCCCTTTACGAGCCTCAACCCCTCGATGCGCGTGGGGGACCAGGTTGCCGAGGCGATGGTGCTCCATCGCGGGATGAGCTGGCGTGAAGCGAGGGAGGAGGCGGTGAAGGCGCTTGAGGCCGTCAAGGTACCGGCTCCGAAGAGCACCGCCCGGAAGTATCCTCACCAGCTGTCAGGCGGGCAACGGCAACGGGTGATGATTGCGATGGCGTTCGCCTGTCGCCCTCGTCTTCTGATCGCCGATGAGCCGACGACGGCGCTGGACGTTACGCTTCAAGCTCAGATCCTCGCTCTGCTGAAAGAGCTCCAAGAGCAGGAAGGCACCGCGGTCATCCTCATCTCGCACGACATCGGCGTCATCGGTTCCGTGAGCGACCGCATGTGCGTCTTCTACGCGGGGCGCGTGATCGAAGAGGGCGCTACCGAAGACGTGCTTCGGAGGGCAAGGCACCCCTACACGCAAGGGTTGTTGGCGTCTCTTCCGGGCGGTCGGGATCGGCTGTCGTCCATCCCCGGTCAGCCTCCCGACTTCCGCAACCTCGGGAGAGAGTGCGCGTTCGCTCCCCGATGTCCGCATCGCTTCTCGAAGTGTGACGAGGAGCCGGGGTTGCTCGAGGGCGACCGAGAACTGGTTCGCCAACGCGCAGAACGGGAGCGTCGGGCGTTCGCCGACCTCGACGGAATCGAGCTCGACGCGGGCCTCGTGTGGGCGCTCTCAGAGGAATCCGCTCGGAAGTACCTCGCGATTCCGCTAAAGCGGGACGGAACGATGTTTCATGTGGCGATGGCGAATCCGGATGATGAGGCGGCGAAGAACGCGATCGCTCAGGAGCTGGGAGGTCGCGTGATCGGCGTTCTCGCGTCCAAGGACGCGATCGAAGAAGCGATCGAGCGGTTCTACTCGGGCGGGATGAAGAGCCGATCGCCTCATCGGACGGCGTGCTGGCTGGTCGTAAGCGAGGAGGCGCCCGTTGGCTGAGCCTCTGCTCCGCGTCGAGAACGCGCGGGTCGTCTACGACGTCCCTGGGGGCGCCATTCGAGCCGTGGATGGCGTTTCGTTCACGCTCGAGGCAGGCAGAACGCTCGCGCTCGTCGGCGAATCCGGCTGCGGCAAGACGACGATGGCGAAAGCCATTCTCGGGCTGGAGCCGCTGGCGGACGGCGAGATCCGCGTCGCCGGCAAGCGGGTCAGCGGAGACCTGAAGGGCTTGGCGAAGCGCGTCGGAATCGTCTGGCAAGACCCGTATGCGTCTCTCGATTCCCGCTGGCGCGTGGGCCGCTCCGTCGCCGAGCCTCTGCTCGTGAACAGTTACAGCCGCGCGGATACCGAGGCGCGGGTTCGCGAGGTGATGGAGCAGGTGGGCCTGGACCCGAGTCTTGGGAGCCGTTTTCCGCATCAGCTCTCGGGCGGTCAGAGGCAGCGCGTGGCTGTCGCACGGGCGCTGGCGCTGAATCCGCCGCTGGTGCTATGCGACGAACCGACCGCGGCCCTTGACCTGTCGATCCGCGCGCAGATCCTGAATCTGCTCAAAGACCTTCAGGAATCCCTCGGATTGGCGTATCTGTACATCTCGCACGACCTCACGACCGTCCGGTTCATCGCCGACCGCATTGCCGTGATGTACTTGGGCAAGATCGTCGAGATGGGCGACAAGGAAGAGGTCTTCTCTCGGCCTCGACACCCTTACACGCGCGCTCTCTTGCGCTCGACGCCCTCGCTTGAGAACCTCGGGCGTGTGCCCGACATCCTCCCCGGCGAGATTCCAGATCCGCGCGTTCGTATCACGGGCTGTAACTTCCGTACGCGGTGCCAGTTCGCGCAGGCGAAATGCGCGGAAGTGGAACCAGGCCCGACTCACGAAGGTGGACGCGTGTTCTTCTGTCACTTCCCGTTAGAGGAAGGCTCTGGGACGGAAGCGCGAACCGCAAGCGAAGCATAGGCGGCACAGAGAGCGGCGCCAATCGTTCACAATAGGCGCAGTGGGCGAAGTCGCAGGTCTGATCTTGGCAGCCGGCAAGGGCACCCGGATGAAGTCCTCGTTGCCAAAAGTGCTTCATCCGGTTTGTGGCCTTCCGATGGCTGCGCACGTTGCCCGAGCCATGCGGCAGAGTGGCACGGGCCGCATCGTGTTCGTGATTGGGGCGGGCGGCGAGTTGGTTCGCGAGGCCCTGTGCGAATACGGCGAGTTCGCGATCCAGCCCGAGCAGCTTGGCAGCGGCGACGCGTGCCGAGCGGGCATGGACGCTCTCGCGGATTTCGAGGGAGTAGTTCTGGTTGCTCCCGGCGATGCCCCTCTTGCTACCGGAGCGGTGTTCCAGGCGATGCTTGATCGTCTGGAGAGCGATGTGGCGGCGGTGTTGGCGACGGCAAATATGGAGGACCCGACCGGCTACGGAAGGATCCTGCGAGATGACAAGGGAGTCGTCCGCATCGTCGAGGAGGTGGACGCGTCGCCCGAAGAGAAGGGGATCCGGGAGGTGTGCACGAGCTTCTATGCCTTTCGGGCCGACGCACTGCGCGAAGCGCTTCCCAAGCTGGGCTGCGACAACGCCAAGGGGGAGTACTACCTCACTGACGTCGTTTCGATCCTCCGCGAGAGCGGCTATAGAGTGGAGACGGCGCCGATTCGAGACAGCGAACTCTTGATGGGCGTCAACGACCGGTGGCAACTGGCGATCGCAAGCGAGGCGATGCGGCGGCGGCTGCTCAAGGAGATTGCGCTTTCGGGCGTCACGATCGAGGATCCGACCTCGACCTACGTGGATGTGGATGTCCGCGTTGGGGCGGACACGGTTTTGCACCCCTGCACTGTTTTGCGCGGGCGTACGGTCATCGGCGAGCGGTGCGATATTGGTCCCGCCGTCCGGATCGAGAATTCGACGGTCGGCGACGAAACGACGATCCTCATGAGCCACGTGAACGAAGCCTCGATCGGCAGAACGTGTAGAATCGGCCCGTTCGCGAACCTTCGTCCGGGTTGCAAACTGGGGGAGGGGGTCAAGATCGGCAATTTCGTCGAGGCGAAGAATGCGGAGCTGGACGACGGCGTCAGCGCGGCGCACCTCACGTACCTGGGCGACGTCCATGTGGGACCCTCGACCAACATTGGAGCGGGGACGATTACGTGCAACTACGACGGGTTCGCGAAACACCGAACGGAAATCGGCGCGGGCGTCTTCGTCGGCTCGAATACCACGTTGATCGCGCCTCTCACGATCGGAGAGGGGGCCATCGTGGCGGCAGGCAGCGTCATTACGCACGACGTGCCGCCCAACGCGATGGCGGTCGGCCGTGCCCGGCAGGAGAACAAAGAAGGATACGCAGAACGATGGCGAAACAAGAAGCAATCGGAGAGAGAGTAACGACGATGGCGGAGAACGGGTTTTCTTCTCTCAAGTTGTTCACCGGGAATTCCAACCCCGACCTCGCCTACAAGATCGCAGAGTACATCGGCGTCGAAATGGGCAGGATGACATGCACGAAGTTCAGCGACGGCGAGATTCGCGTTCAAGTTGACGAGAGCGCTCGGGGTACCGACGTCTTCATCATTCAGTCCACCTGCGACCCGGCGAACGACAACATCATGGAGCTGCTCATCATGCTGGACGCCTTCCGGCGCGCCAGCGCGAAGAGCATCACGGTTGTGATGCCGTACTACGGATACGCACGACAGGACAAGAAGATCAAGCCCAGGGAGCCGGTGACAGCGCGCCTCGTCGCTGACCTGATCTCCCAAACCGGGGCCTCTCGCGTCGTTGCCTGCGATCTGCACGCGGACCAGATTCAGGGATTCTTCGACATTCCGGTGGATCATCTGTTCCTCGGGCCGACGATCGCCGCTTACCTACGAGACGAGGGCTATGCCGACATGGACGCTGTCGTCGTCTCTCCCGACGTGGGCGGCGTCGCGAGAGCGAGAGCCATGGCGGAACGTCTCGGGAAGCCCCTCGCCATCATTGCGAAACGGCGCCCGGAGCCGGGAAAGGTGGAAATCGTCGAGATCATCGGCAACGTCGAAGGCAAGGTCTGCATCATGATCGACGACATCATTGACACCGGCGGATCCATGATTCAGGGCGCGGAAGCGCTGCTCGTCCGCGGCGCGAAGGACGTAATCGCGACCTGCACGCATCCCGTGTTTAGCTCGAACTGCACCCAGCGGCTTCAGGAGAGCCCGATCAGCCGAATCGTCTGTACGGACACGATCCCGATTCCCAAACAGAAGGAGGTCTCGAAACTGACGGTTCTGTCTGCCGCCCCGCTCTTGGGAGAAGCCATCATGCGGATTCATCAGAACGTTTCGGTCAGCAGCCTCTTCGACGACTGGAGTTAGTTGAATCGAAAAGGCATGTCCGAGAGTCTAAATCAGGCAGAGGACCCGAAACTGGAGTGGACTGTGCACTTAGCCTTGGAACAGCCCGCGAAGGCTGCGGTGGTGATCGCCGTAGCGATCGTGGCGGGGGTCGTGACGGCGGCAGCCTTCTCGAACCCGCTGCTGTTTTTCCTGGGCTTCTTTGTCATCGTGGGGTCTACGGCGGACTTCCTGTTGCCGGTAGTCCAGCGCATAGACGAGGAAGGTGCGACCCGCAAGGTCGCGCTGAGCGTGACCCGCATGAGATGGGACGAGGTGAAGAGGGTGATCGTGGGTGAAGAAGGAGTGAAGCTGTCGCCTTTGGAGAGATCCTCGCGCCTCTCGCCCTTCCGTGGGGTATACCTTCGGTTCGGCGGGCAGAAGGACGCCGTCCTGCAAGCGATCGAATACTGGAGAGAGAGGCATGCTGCCGGTTTGGGAGAATGAACTAACCGAGGAGGAGGTCGAGGAGATCGTCGAGAAGGCGGCGACCGAGATCTCGCGCCGAGGGCTGGAAACCGTCTCGATCCTGTTCCTCGAGATGCACAAACCGCTTGCCAACGTGATCGCCCACGGCGCCCTCGCGTTCTCGCCGTTCATGATGCCGTTCTTGGGCTTTGATCGGGTGGACCGATACACGCAGTTCATGTCGAGACCCTCGAACGTCGAACGTTTGATTCAACGTCTGGAAGAGTTACGCGACCGTCGCACGTCCAAGGAGACAGAGGCTCATGGGTGAACAACAGGTACTCGAATCGTTTCTGCAGTACGGAAGGTACGGCTGGCTGCTGATGCTGACGACCGCGCTCGTGGTCGCCTATCTGCTCGTAGGAATCGTCCTTGCGAGGAAGCGATCCGGCGCCGTAACGATCCGCAGAATCCCCGGCTTGGACCAGATTGACGAAGCCGTCGGACGAGCGACGGAAACGGCTCGCCCGGTCCTGATGGTGCCGGGGCTGTCGGGAGCTCTGGACGGCATCGCCGTGCAGGCGCTCACGATTTTTGCCTCGATCATCCGGACGGCAGCGCGGTTCTCCACTCCCATCCGTTTGCTGAACTACCATCCAGCCGTTTACGCGGTCGCGCAAGAGATCGCCAAGGATGTCTATCAAACGGAGGGAGTGCCGGATAAGTACGACGTGGACTCCGTCCGGTTCGTTTCCGACCGTCAGTTCGCGTTCGCGGCAGCCGTGGCGGGAACGATTCAGCGCGACAAAGTCGCAGCCGCGTTCTACATGGGCGACTTCTACGCAGAATCCTTGATCATGGCGGAGAACGCGAACATGGTAGGCGCCATCCAAGTCGCCGCGACCACCCAGTTCACGCAGACTCCGTTCTTCATCGCCGCGTGCGACTACGTTCTGCTGGGGGATGAGTTCTATGCCGCGAGCGCCTATCTGGGCCGTGAGCCGGTCCTGCTGGGGAGCCTCGTAGGCGCGGACTGGGCCAAGCTCACGTTCATGGCTTTCGCGGTCGTCGCTCTGGTCGTGCACTCGATTCAGGCTTCTCGACCGCTGACGGATCAGGATCGGCAGAGGTTCGAGGAGTACGGCACGCCGGTCCTCCCCGGTCAAGAGTATCCGCAGCGGAACGAGTACTTCTTCAACTGGATCAATCGGATCCCGAGGGGCTAAATGGAACTGTTCGCTTTTACCATCAATCGAACGCCGGAGAACTGGGCAACGGCTCTGCTCGCAGCCGTCCTTGTGATCTTCGCGACGTCCATTCTGTTGTTCGGGTTGTCGCGCATACCCAGTAACATGCGAAGGCCGCTGGTGGGGCTGTTCGTCTTCATCTCCGGACTCTTCTGGATTCTCGACTGGGCGCTGCCGCGCTCCCGCGTCCAAGAAGGCGCCACAACTTCCGTCAAGACGTTGATTCCGATTTATCCTTACGATTATCAGGAGGTCATCAACGTCCTGGTGAACGTTAGCCAAGTCATGAGTGGCATCATCTTGGCTCTTGGCGTGTTGAGCATCCTGCGCGTCCACTTCAAGAAGGTGTTCAAGGGGGATCGTGACGCCTTCTTCAGCATCGTCCTGTTGGGCAGCATGGCCGCCATGATCGTCATCGGCCTCTGGGACTGGATCGCGACCAATCGCGAGGCCGTCGGGATGAGCACGCCGGAAGCGAACGAGACGATCCACACGGCATTCAGCATCGTGTTCTTGGACATGCTCCAGATTCTGGATGCCGCCATGTTCAGCCTCATCGCGTTCTTCATCCTCTCTGCGGCGTATCGGGCGTTCCGCGTCCGAAGCATCGAGGCGACGATCATGATGGCGGTCGCGCTCATCGTTCTCTTAGGCTTCATTCCGCTCGCGATGGCGCTCACCGCCGGCCTGCCCGCTGACGGCTTCTTGTCGAACTTCCGGATCGAGAACATGAAGACTTGGATCCTGCTCAACATGAGCACTCCGGCGCTCCGCGCGATTGACCTGGGCTTGGGCTTGGGACTTCTTGCGATGGCGCTCCGCATCCTGCTCGGAATTGAGAAGGGGGTGGCTGTAGACTAATGATTCAAGAACCGCAGACGGAAAAGAACATTTGGCAGACGCTCTACGCGATTGACCGCCGGTGGCTGTACCTGATCCTGATCATCGTCGTTTCCATCCTCGTGGTCAATCCGATCACCGTTCCGAACGTCGTGGACCCGGCAGCCAAGTCCTTGTACGACTACCTGAGCGGTCTCGAAGAGGGGGATTTCGTCTACATCGAGAGCGACTGGACGAACAGCACGCGAGGCGAGAGCCGAGGTCAGTTCGAAGCGCTCATGCGATTGCTGATGCGCAAGAAGGTGCGCTTCTGCATCAGCACGCTCGGCGACCCTCAGATCCCCGACATCATCCGACCGATCATCAACCAGATCGCCCAAGAGCCGGGCAGCAACAACTATCAGGAAGGCCAGGACTGGGTGATGGCCGGCTACTTCCCGAACTTGGAGGCGCACGTTTCCGGCCTCGTCAACAACATCCGCAACGCCGTCAAAGACAAGCAGTTCGCGGGGAAGAGCATCGTGGACACGCCGGTCTTCGAGGGGATCAACGACCTCAGTGACGCAAAGTGCGTCGTCGTCATTACCGGCTCTTCCACGATCAACCTGTGGTATGAACGGTTGCGAGCCAAGACCAAACTGGGCTTGATGTGCACGGCCGTCATGTCCGGGGAGAACATCCCGTATTACGTTAGCCGTCAGTTGGTCGGCATCGTCATCGGAGCAAAGGGCGCGTTCGACTTCGAGACGCTTCTCGCCGAAGAGTGGCCGGCGGACGAGTATCCGGACTACACGAACTACACGTCCGGACGAAGGTACATGAGTCCTCTGTTCTTCGCTCTGATGCTCTTGATACTCGCAGTAGTAGTTGGGAACATCGCCATGATCCAGCTTAAGAAATCGGGAGGTCGGTCATGATCTTTGCCCAAAGCGTCTTCTCGCCGCAGTGGTGGCAGGAACTGTTTCGGTTCGATACCGCCGAGGGCAGTCTCTTTCGCATCACTATCGGCGCGATCCTGACCCTCGGTCTCTACTCGTTGCTGTACCGAGAGAACAAGTTCTATCGCTTCACGGAGCACGTCTTCGTGGGGCTTGCGACGGGGTTCTCGGTCGTCGCGATCGTGAAAGAGGTTCTTTACCCTCAATGGTGGATCCCGATGATGGGCACACCGGCGAACGAGACGTTGGGCGTCGAGATGATGCCAGCGCACTACCTGTATGGTGCCTTGCTTCCTCTGGCGTGCTTGGCGTTCTTCGTCTTCAGCAAGAAGCACGGCTGGTTGAGCCGGATTCCTCTCGGCATCATCGTGGGCCTTTGGGCTGGTCAGCAGTTGAACGCGTTCCAGAATCGCTTTCTGCCGCAGATTGCTGACCAGGCGCGCCCCATCCTACCAGTCGGTGAAACCACCGTACCGATGGCGATCAACAACCTGATCGTCGTCGTCACTTGGATCGTCGTTCTGAGCTACTTCGTCTACAGTTTCGAGCAGCAGAGCAAGTTCCTGCAACGCACCTCGATGGTCGGTCGCTGGCTGCTCATGGTGGGCTTTGGCGCCATCTTCGGCACGACGATGATGACTCGTTTCGTGCTGTTCATTGACCGCGCCTACTTCCTGCTCATCGAGTGGCTGCGCCTCGGAAAGCCGCTTTAACTTGACTGTTCTGGTAGACGCCCTGGTGCTCCGGCGGTGGTCCGTCGGGGAAGCGGACCGCCGAATCTGCCTGCTGACCCGAGAGCACGGCAAACTGTACGTCTTGGCGCGTGGAGCCCGAAAGGCAAATGCGCGAACCGGCCCCGCGACGGAACCGCTCATGCGACTCCACGGCCAGGTCGTTCTGGGCAGGCGGAACAACGTGCTTGCCCAAGTCGAAGTGAGAGGTGGCTATCCCGTCATTCGGAGCGACTACCTCAAGCTGTCCTGCGCCCTATCCTTCTTCGAGAGCATGGACGCGTGCCTCCAGGAAGGCGACCCTCACCCGGAGACCTACGATCTGGCTTGTCGCTTCCTGGACGCGCTTTCCTCAACGGATGACCCGCCCGCAGCCCTCACGTGGGCCGACCTGCAACTACTCGAACAGATCGGATTCGGGATGAACTGGCACTCGAGCGTTTCGTCCGGCGACGTCATCATCAGTCCCTCAGCGGGAGGCGTCGTGCCGTCATCGGAGGGCCCCATCCACGACGCCGTGACCGTTCCGGCAGACGTCTTGCAGTATCTCGCCTCCGTGCAGGACGCGGAGGATCCGCTGCACTCGCCGCTCGCCCTCCGGTGCATTCCCGTTCTCCATCGCGTCTGGGAGGCGGTGGCAGACCGTCCGCTCCGCGCAAGGGAGGCTCTGCTCGACCTCTGTCAGGGAATCTCTTAGGCGTTGGCGTACTTCGCTTTGAGCGCGTCCCAAGAGTCGGTGAGGATCGCCTCGCGGATGTCCCGCATGAGCCTTCGATAGAAGTAGAGGTTGTGAAGCGTTGCCAG
>RFHN01000109.1 GCA_003695835.1 Armatimonadota bacterium | reverse complement strand
GCCGTTCTTGGCGGCCGGTACGAGCTGGATGTCCCGACCGCGTGAGATCGAGACCGCGCTTCGATGGAGCACAAGATTTCCGAATAGGCGCTGTGCCACTTCCGGGTGCTTGGCATCGTTCCACCGGATCGCGTCGGAAGCGTCTACGGGCAACCACCCGAGAGCCTCGTCCCAATACCACATCCAGCAGTGATAGCCCCCGATGCTGCCCTCTTTCGGAAGATCCTCCGGGACGGGGATTCCGGAAATCGGGAATCCATACTCCAGGAACGCCGGGATACCGGAGGATCGCGCCAGCGAGATCATGTAGCTGTGGATGTCCGAGCAGTTCCCTGTCTTGATGTCGCACACGAAAGCCACGTCACCTTGGCCGAGCTTGGGAGACTGCTTCTGGTAGTCGTAGGACAGTTCTTCCGTTGTGTGCGTGAAGATCTGCTTCATGCGCTGCATCACATCCAGGGTGTTCCCCGCCACCTCACGCGCAAGCTCGGCATAGCGTGCTCCGACAGGCACGAGGGAGTCGCTCGCGAGGCACCGAGCCAGGCTTGGGAATCCCTGGGTCAGGCCCATCTTCTCATCCAAGACCGCTGGCCGCTTACGCTTGACCGTGAACGTGGCGGTAACCGTAAGGGGGCCCTGGTGGCTGGGAAGGTGGATTGCGATCATCCGATTTCCGAACTCAGGCTCCGTGTTGATCGCGTAGTCGAGGTTGGGGTCAGTCTCGGACGAGACGAGGATGTCGCCGACGACCTGCAATGCGTTATTCGAGGGTACGGGAATCCAAAGGTAGGTGTCTCCGTTGGCTTCCGCGACGGTCGCCGTGTACTTGAATGTCGTCGTGAGCGTGGAAGGCTCTTGGAGTTGGAGGGTTGAGTTTGGCGATGCCATCGCCAAGATCATGGCGGTCACGAGAGAGACTTGCATCGCTCATACCTCCACTGACGGGTCAGATACGCGTTGGCGTACGAAGACGATTTCCGAGTTGGTTGATAGCGTTTCGTGTTCATAGCAGTGTGCCTCCGTGAAGGAGTTACGAGAGTATACGCGAACACTTCTCGGGCAGTTCCGCCCTCAGAACAGCCCGTATTCTTTTAGCAGCGCGGGCCGATCCACCCACTTTTCGCGGACCTTGACGAATAACTCGAGGAACACCTGCCTGCCCACCAAGTCTTCGATCTCCCTTCGGGCAGCCGTGCCGATCTTCTTGAGCATCCGGCCATCCTTGCCGATTAGGATGGGCTTGTGGGATTTTCGCTCTACGACGATCACCGCGCCGATCTTCGTGATCGGTTTGGGAGAAGCCGGATCCGCATCCTCCCAGCTCTCGATGACGACTGCGACTCCGTACGGAACCTCGTCCCGCGTCGCCAAGAGCACCTGTTCCCGAATCAGCTCGGCCGCCATGTCTCGCACGGTTTGAGTCGTATACAAGTCGGGGTCGTCAAAGAGCGGCTCTGCTTCTGGGAGCCTCGACACGATCCTGTCGATCAGCTTGTCGACGTTCTCGCCCGTCAAAGCCGTCGTGTACATCATCTCGCTCGGGGCGGTGAGCTCTTCATAGGCAGCGTAGTGCTCCGGCACCCGCTCCGGGCGGAGGCGGTCCATCTTGTTCAAGGCGACGACGCGGGGTGCGGAAGAATGGACGTTCAACAGCCGCGCAATCTGCCTGTCCTCTTCGTTTGGCGGCCTGCTAACGTCCACCACGAAGAGGATGACGTCGGCAGTGGACAGCACTTCCTTCGCGCGTTCCACCATGATCGCGCCGAGTTTGGTCTTCGGCTCGTGGATGCCCGGCGTGTCCTTGAACACGATCTGCGCTCCCGGCAGATTCGCGATCCCTAAGATCGCCTTTCGCGTCGTTTGCGGCTTCGGAGAGACGATGCCCACCTTTTGCCCGACGATGAAGTTCATCAACGTCGTCTTCCCGACGTTGGGCTTCCCCACTACGGCTGTGACGCCTGCCCTCATCCCTTTCTCGGACGGAAGACGAAGCCGATCTCTTCGGTGTCGCTGGATGCCTTACGCGGTCGCTTCACGGCTTTACGAGGTCGTCTCCGAGCTTCCCGCCGCTTCTTGGCCTCCCGCTCTGTGTCCTCCAGCTCTTCCGGCTCGTCTTCGAGGGCGAGATAGGCGGCCCAGTGCTCGTCTTGAGGCAAGGTGAGAAGAGGAACATCCAGTTCTCCCTCGCGGTCTGCGACAGTGTCCGTCTCTTCGATTTCGGTTTGATCTACCTTCGCCAGCTCTTCGGGGTCCGCCTCGAGCAGAGCGCGAACGTACCCGACTTCGCCCGCAAGAAGAACCTGCGTGGCCCCATCAGTGGCGTCGCTCCGGATGTGCGTTTGGTCTACGGCAACCGTTTCTCCCTTGACGAGGTCGTAGGCGTGCCAGCGATCGGGCAGCGTGGCGATGCGGTGTCCGTCGCCCTTGTAGTGGATGGTGAGGAAGGGCGGTCGGCAGTGCACTACGTCGCCATGGTGATTCCAGATCTGAACAGATGCGTACTCACACAGCCCGCGAATAATTCGCTCCGTGACGATGGGTTCGCCCAGGAAGACCGTCCTCCAACCCCCTTCTTCATTCTCGATTTCGCGAACAACGAAGCTCGGCAGTCCGGTTTGGTTGTATTCGCCCAGGACGATCGTGTCCTCTTCCGGAATGGCGAAGTAACTGGGTTCCAGCTGCTCGACGGTACTCAAAGCGCGCTCTTCCAGCAGTTTCGTGAGCGGGTGATCGCGCTTGAGGATCGTCGTCCCGGCACGGCTCTTGAACGGCTGGGGTCGAATCGCCACGCCTGTAACTTCTCTCACTCGCGGCAGTGCGGGCCTTCCCCACTCGAACTGCCCGGCGCTGTACACCCAGAAGAGCGTCTTGCCGTTGCGCTGAAGCCGAGTTCGAATCGCGCTGCGAACTTCCGGCCGGATGTCCCAGGCGTTCAAAAAGATGTACAGCTTCGCGTCCGGAAATCGTTTTCGGTGGGCGAGATCTGTCAACAGGTAGAAGCCTGCGCTCACGCCCGCCCGCAACACGGCCTCGCGCGAGTCTTGGATCAGAAGTTTGAACGCGCGTGGATCGGCGAGATACGCTAGGCTCCGTTCATCAATGAGCACGGCTACGTCCGGATCCGAAACTGGTGCGCCCATGGCGAGCGTCATGATTTCTCTCACCTTGGCAGCTCTCTCCCAAATTGCCTTCGTATTGAGCCATCCATGACCCCAAAGGTCCATCCATTGAATGCCGCACCCGTGCGCGATTGCGGAGCCAAGGCTACGCCAGTGCGCGGCTGCGAGCTCTTGCGGCGTGGGCATCACCGGGTTGAAATCGTCCGGCTCCTGTGCCCCGCTGATTGGGGTCTTGAAGTCCTCCTCGCTGAGAAAGAGCTTGCCATTGAGCGGAACGCTGTCGATCGGCCCCGGGAACGGCGCAGCTCCGCCCATTCCGCGATCTCGGTAACTCGGCGGACCGCCGACGATGTTGACGTGCGGATTCCTCAAGAGCTTGCCAAGGCTGAGGTGAGCATTTGCCGGGTGGGCCCACTCAAAGGTGTACCCGTAGCTGACGCCCACGAGATACCATCCCTCGCTCGCCTCTTTGACTTCGCGCGCCAGCTTGCCGATGCGCTCGACCGTGGCATCGCTCAAGAATAAGTGATAGTCCACCCATCGGCGTTCCTTCCTGCGCGCCAAGAGGAACTCGCTTTCGTCCAGGGCATGCTCGAAGTAGTCGGGAATCGTGATCGTGTCGAACGTTACGGACCCATCGAACCATGCCGATTGGAGCAACACGCGGTCGTTGTTGTATCGTCGGCGCGCCCAGTCGCGGAACGCCCGCTCTGCCGCACGGCTCGTGTCGTATCCCCAACCGTCCGCGAAGAACCACTCACCACGGTCGAGGTGAATTCCGATGACTCTCTTCTGCGCGTCGTGTCGGCGGAGGGCCCGCACGAAACCTCTCAAATAGGTCGCCGCTTCGCCCCAAAACTCGTTGTCGCAAACGCTCGGCTCGGCCAGGGTCCCGTCGGCGTAGTGAAACACAGCGTCGGGGAAACGCTTTTGCCATCCTTCGGGCGGAGCGAAGACAACCCGATATACGACCTTCGCGTCCGGGTCCACCTCCCCGATCCGCTTGAGAAGATAGATCGCGGCGTCGAGCGCGTTCTGCGCGCCTTGCTCGTCCACGCGAAACTCCAGCATCATGCTGAACAGGTGCACGCCGGCTTCCGCCGCCTTCTTCACTTGGTCCAGCGTGATCTTCAGCGCCCTTTCGTTACAAGGGTTGCCGAAGAAAAAGAACGGGGCTACGGCCTTCCCATCCACGACCAGCAACGATCGGCCTTCCCGAACCACGACTCGTGGAGCCCCTTCTGGCGTCGGAATCGGAGGTTCTATCGGCAGGGTGGCCGGCTTCTGCTCTACCGCCGGCGTTGGTTCCTTCTTCTGGCGGGGCTGCCTCTTGGCCGGCGCCTTCTTGCCGGAGGTCTTCTTCGCCGGCGCTTTCTTGGGTGGCCGCCTCGACGAGCGTTTTTCGCCGGTCGGCTTCGACGTCGCCGGCTTATCCTCCGCCTCTTTGACACGCCCCTTGGAAGCGGGCCTGAACTGTACGCGTGGCAGGTCGCCGTTCGTGGATGTCTCTCCGTTTTCCGTTCGGTCGTGCTCAGTCATTTGGAAATCGTAACGTATCGGCCGACTTGGCAACTGGGAGGAACGAGTCGGCGGTTTCAGTTTACCTGGTTAGAAGCCGCCCGTACCGAGGTCCAACGGCTGGCCGGAGCGCCCGATGCCGAACGGGCTGGAGAACGGCAGCGCCTTCAGCCGAATCAAGAACAGGATCTCCGTGCCGGGCCGAAATCCGGTATTCGTCTGCAGCACCTGCAAGATGACCTCCGTGCAGTGCAGGTCGTAGATGAACGAGAAGTGTGCCGCATCGAAGCGAGAGAGGTATCCGTTGTACCGAAGCAGCGTCGCAAAACGAAGCCGACCGATGGTCAAGCCGTCCACGAACAGGTTCAGAGATCCCCACTTGTGGCGAATGCCGTCGTACCGGCCTGTTGCGCCGATTCGAAGGTCGTTCCACTTGCCGGAAAAGTCGAGGCGGAGCGTACTCCACTCATGCCGCTCAGGGATGTACTGAGAAAGCGCCCGAAAACGGACGGTCTCGTTTGGCTCGTACTCGAGACGCACCGCGGGAGACTGCCACGCGATGTCACCCTGCCGGTCGCGATTGAAGTCGAATCCAACCTGCCCGCCGACGCGCAGCCCGGGAAGGACCTCATTCAAAGTGTCAAGGCTCGCCACGTGGAAGGAACCAGTGCGATCGAAAGTCAGCGGCGTGAAACCGTGTTGCCTTCGGTAGGAGTATCGGAGAGTCGTTTGCGTGCGTTCGGTGAATCGAAAGCCGATCGAGCCATTGAACGATGGCACGTATTGCGCCGTGTCGTCGGAATAGAAACCTTGTGTCAGTCCGGCTGAATACTGGTAGAGCCAACCCTTCGGCGCTTGTTTGCCGCCCGAGGTCTGAATATCGAAGAAATAGCGCCCAACCTGCCGCTGAGCGAAGTTGTCCTTATAGTTGCCCGCGCTGAACACGAGGTTGAAGTTGGGCAGGTGTTTGGATGGCCCGAACAGGCGATTCTTGTCGCTACGAAACGTGACGACTGGAACGCTTTCGATCCCGGAGGCAAAATTCTGTGTCGCACCAATCGGGATGTTCTGGTTGTACGTCAGTTCGCCGATCGCTTCTTTGAAGTCGTAGGACGCGGAGACTCGCGCATCGAGGGCTTGGCGCTCGACGATGAAGGAGCCGCTTCGGGAATTCGTGTCAAACAGCGAAAGGCTCGCCTGCGATTGGAAACGCGTGCCGATACGCCTCTGATCCGCAAGCGTGGCGGTCAAGGTGGTCGTGTTGGAAAAACTGCTCCGGTTCTCCGTACGTCCGAGTACCAGCCGCGTCGTGCCCGTAGGCTGGCCGAGAAGCGTCAGCGATGCGGTCGTGCGATGGGTTTGTGTGTTCAGGCCGGTCAAGTAACTGAACTGTGACGATTCGTGACGACCCTCGAACTGAATGGAACCGATGCGTTGCTGGTGCTGCGCCGTCGCGGTAAAGGAAAGGGTTCCCGCGTTGCGATTGAAGTCCGAGTGCAGCTGAAGGTATCCCTTGGAGAACCGACTTGCGTAGTCGTACAGGACACCTCCCCCCAGCCCTCTCTTCGAAGTGATGTCGAGGCGGGCAACGCCGCTGTCCTGCCCAATCGGAAACCCGTACCGGAATTTTGCATAAAACCCCTCCGTCTCGTTGCGCCCGACATCGGGAGCGAGGCCGCCCGTCCTTCTTTGCAAAGGGATTTCGAACTTCGGCAACGTGAAGAGCGTGCGCCCGAGCGCCTTCACCGCGACACGATCGAACACGACCTTTCGATCCGGGATGACCGTCACCTTTCTCGCGGCAAACGCGTAGTGAGGGTGATCGTACTCACAGCCGGTCAAGGAACAGGACTCCGCTGTGACCAGCTCTTCGTCCCCTTGGACCTCGTGCGCTTTGAGATACAGGTCGGTCAAGACCCGCTTTTCGAACAGCGCCTTGCGTAGGTCAACGTCTCCGGACTCGACGCGAAAGGTTCTTGCGTCAAAATTCACGATCACGGTATCGCCGCGAACGACCTCATTCTGTCCGAGGACGTTGACGTTTCCTCGGAGCGCAAAGACCTGTGTGTCGAGGTCGCCCAACGCTTCGCCCGCGCTGACTCGATACCCGCGATACTCGAACACCACCCCCGTGGCGTGCACTTCCCTTCCGTCCGGTGACTGGTCGAACGAGTCCGCCCGAATGACGCGAAGAGGATACACGCCTTCCTGCCCTTCCATCGGCGGCGGCAGGCGCTGATCCCGTGGCGAATTCGGATCAAATCGCCGAGGATCGAGCGGCGACTGGGCCACCAAAGCCGCGGCCAGTAGCAACAAGCACCCGATGCCGGCTACTCGGACTTCCACAGCGCCACCAACGCAGCTGCGACGAATAGGGCATTCGGCAGCCACACACCTACAAGCGGCGGCAGCAGACCCTTTCGCGCCAGAATTTGAGCAGAAATGACCCAAATGTTGTAGTACAGGAACACGGTGATGATGCTGAACAGCACACCCATAAAAGCCCCGCCACGCGCGAACCACAAAGCGAAAACAGGTGAGAAGATCGCAAACACGAAACAAGCCGCCGGCACAGCGTACCGACTGTGATAATCCACCTCCAGTTCATGCGTGGGAGCGCCGATGCGCCGCAAACGTTCGATGTTCTGACGTAGCTCAGTCAACGTCTGCTCTTCCGGAAGGGGGTTGCCGAAGAAGTCTTCTCGCGACAGGCGAAGGTTGATCGTGTACGCGTCCTCCACGGAGAAATCCACAAGCTGTTGATCGTTGAAGATCCAAATGGACGGGCGATACAGAGTCAGGATCCCGTCATCGTACGAACCGCTTTTGGCTTGCAGAACCCAGTCCTCTCCCCGCTTGGGCTTGTTGAGTACCAGGACGTCGTCAAACACGACCGTGCCCCTCGGCCCGTCCCGCACCGTTCCGATGCTGACGTAATACTGTCCATCGCCGATTCGGAATGTCGTGTTCGTCCGCATGCCTAAGACCTCGGGACTCGCAAAGATCTTCCGCAGGCGTTCGAAGGCGTGGCGCTCGGCTACGGGGGTCACCCGCTCAGCCAAGAAAAAGCTGGAGACCGCAACCAAGATCCCGGTCAGAAACACCGGCACCAGAGTGCGCCGGATCGGAATGCCGCTCGCCCGCATCGCCGTGAGTTCACTCTCCCGAACAAGGCGCGAGACGGCGAGCGCGGACGCGATCGTAATCCCGACCGGCAACGTCATGTTGAGCGTTCCGGGAATCTTGAAATAGAGGTACTGAAGGACCGCAATGAGAGGAACTTCCTTCGAGAACATCTGCGGGGCGTAGGCAATCAGCATGTTGGCCAGAAACATCATCACGACCGCCACCGTTCCAACGAGGAACGGAACCGTCAATTCCCGCACCAGGTAGCGATCGAGAAGCCTCATCGCGATTCCTCTCCCTTCCCCTTCTTCTTGCTGAACTGAAACCGCGGCTCTTCTCCGCGCGCGAGCCGTCGCAAGTTGGCGCGATGACGCACGACGAGCAAGAGCGCGACGAGTACGTACACGACTCGGATCGAAACCGAGTCGCTCAGCCACTGAACCGATACGGCTGCCGTCATAGCGCCCACGAGGCTACTTAAACTGACGTACCGGCTGAGCAATAGGCACGCAAGAAAAGCGCCGAACGACAAGGCAGCCACCACCGGCGTGAGAGCGATCATGACCCCCAGGGATG
>RFHN01000108.1 GCA_003695835.1 Armatimonadota bacterium | reverse complement strand
GCGTATAGAAGACAGAATCGAATTGACGAACTCCACTTCCAGGCTCTCTACAGCAAGGTTCTCTCGTTCCTCGAGGGGAACGCGGAAGTAGAAACGGAGGTTGCTGGGTAAGCATGAGCGCGTACCGTTCCGATAATACGGGTGTCGAAAAGAGCGAGGTTCTGAACTTGAGCGTACCGTGGGTTATTGAGCAAACCGCCCGCGGAGAAAGGTCCTACGACCTCTTCTCCCGGCTATTGAAGGATCGAATCGTGTTCCTGGGCACGCCCGTAGACGACTACGTGGCCAACCTCATTGTCGCCCAGCTGCTCTTCCTCGAAAAGGAGGATCCGGACAAGGATATCGAGCTGTACATCAATAGCCCGGGCGGATCCGTTACGGCAGGCCTCGCCATCTACGACGCGATGCAGTTCATCAAGTGCGACGTGGCGACGACCTGCGTGGGCCAAGCCGCCAGCATGGGAGCCGTCCTACTTGCCGGCGGGGCGCCGGGCAAGCGGTACTGCCTCGAGCACGCCCGAGTGATGATCCACCAGGTCAGCGCAGGATTCCAGGGTACTGCGAGCGACATCAAGATCCACGCCGAAGAGATCCTGAAGTACGGCCGAATCCTCAACAACATTCTGGCCAACCACACGGGGCGCAGCCCCGAGCAGGTGGAAAAGGATAGTGACCGCGACTACTTCATGAGCGCCGAAGAGGCGAAAGAATATGGTATCGTGGATCATGTCCTCAAAGGACGAAAACTTCGCGCCACAGACACAGGTGACGCATCCGACGGAGACAAAAAGGAAGGAAAGGAATAAGGAGTAGCGATTTGAGAGATCGGTGTGCGTTGTGCGGAAAGACCAAGGCGCAGGTCAAGCGCCTCATCGTCGGACTCTACGGTGGCATCTGCCCGGAATGCGTCGAGCTTTGCGCGGAAGTCCTGCGCTCGTCACCGGGCGATCCCGCCGTCGCCGCACCCCATGCAGCCTCGCCGAAGGAACCGTATGAGCAGGAGATCCCCAAGCCGCGCGAGATCGTGGAGTTTCTCGATCAGTACGTGGTCGGACAGGATCTGGCCAAGCGGGCGCTCAGCGTCGCTGTATACAACCACTACAAGCGGATCACGAGCGTCGGCAACAAAGAGGACGACGACGTAGACCTGCAAAAGAGCAACATCCTGCTCATCGGCCCGACCGGTTCGGGGAAAACGCTCCTCGCGCAGACCCTCGCCAAGATCCTCAATGTCCCGTTCGCCATTGCGGACGCCACCAGCCTCACCGAAGCGGGATACGTCGGCGAAGACGTCGAGAACATCTTGCTCAAACTGTACCAAGCGGCCGATAGCGGTGGTTTTGGTCGGAATCCGATCGAGGCGGCGCAGCGAGGGATCATCTACGTGGACGAGATTGACAAGATCGCTCGAAAGAGCGACAACCCTTCGATCACGCGCGACGTGAGCGGGGAGGGCGTCCAGCAGGCGCTTCTCAAAATCCTCGAAGGAACGGTGGCCAACGTCCCGCCTGGCGGCGGCCGAAAGCACCCGCACGAAGAGTACCTTCAGATTGACACCTCCAACATCCTCTTCATCTGTGGCGGAGCATTCGACGGTCTCGAAGAGATCATCCTCAAGCGCCAAAAGGGCAACGCGATCGGTTTTCGCTCCGAGCCTCAGTCGCACGCAGAGAGAAAGAAGGACCTGCTTCGACAAGTCCTGCCCGAGGACCTGCTCAAGTTCGGTCTCATCCCCGAATTCATCGGTCGGTTGCCGGTCATCGCAACGCTCGACAATCTGGACGAGGAGGCGCTCGTCCGCATTCTCGTCGAACCCCGCAACTCCCTTGTGCGCCAGTTCCGAAAGCTGTTCGAGATGGACAACGTGGATCTGGAGTTCGAGGAAGCGGCTCTTCGGGAGATTGCGGCAGAAGCGCTGCGACGAGGCACCGGCGCTCGGGCGCTGCGGGCGATCATCGAATCCATCATGCTGGACGTCATGTACGAAGTCCCAAGTGATGGAAATGTTAAGAAGGTGATCATCCCTGCCGGTATAATCTCGGAAGGCGAGAAGCCGATTCTGATCCCTCGCACGGAACAGAAAGCCAGCTGATTCGCCTGACGAGAACCTATGGGGGAACACGTTCGAAAGCATCTCGCGGACCTATTGGAGCACCTGAAGGAGCAGGTCATGGCAATGGGCGTCCACGTCGAAAAGATGGTGGACGACGCCGTCCGCGCCCTGATCGAAAAGGATGAACGCCTCGCGGGAGAGGTCATTGACCGAGACCGCGAGACGAACAGCTACGAAATGCGCGTCTACGCAACGTGCGTGGACATCCTCGCCAGAGAGGCGCCCGTCGCCAAGGACCTCCGCTTCGTCGTCTCCGCCATGACGACCGCCACCGAGCTGGAGCGCGTCGGCGACGACGCCGTCTCGATCGCGAAGAAGGCGCTGACCATGGATGAGAACGCGCCGCCCGAAGCCATCGAAGCGCTCAAGGAACTGTCTGCAAAATCCCGCTCGATGTTGATGACCGTCTTGAAGGCGTTCGCCTCTGGCGAAGAACAGGACTTCGAAAAGGTCATCGAATCGGACGCAGAAGTGGACCGGGTCTGGAAGAACATCCGTCGCAAGGTGCGTTCCGCAATGATGGAGCACCCAGAGAAGCTCCGCGACCTGGAGAAGGTTCTCAGCGCCTGCCACCACCTCGAATACGTCGCGGACCACGCTGAGTCCATCGCCGAGCGCGTCGAGTTCGTCCGCTCCGGCGATCTGGCGAAGTTCCTCCAAGAGTAGAAAACGCGTATACTCTTCCCCATGTCGGAGGAACAGCAGAGGGAGCGGTTTTCGAGACGCGTGTTCCTGTGGTCCACGGTCTTCATTGTCCTCGCCTTCCTGGTGGCGATCTTGCTGGTCGCGTGGGTGATCCTCTATGCCCTCAAGAAGGAAAAGGAGGCGCCGGAGGTGTCAGAGGTCAGTGTCCACCGGTTCCTCATGGCCGGTCTCGCTACTCCGATAGATCGCGTCGAATATCGCATTGAGGATCAGACCCTGCTCGCCCGGGACGGGTGAGGGTCCGCCCGTCTCGATGGCCGTTAGAAAGGCGCGAATCTCCTCGGTGTACATGCTGTCAATGCGCGGCAGGTTCCTCGGCATCATGTCGAACAGCTGCCGATTCTCCTCTGTGTAGAAGATGAGGCTCGGCTCCCGCAACAGGTCCACCGTGGCGCCCGACTTCGTACCAAACAGCTCGGAGCGCATCTGGTCGTCGCCCAGGTTGGCCATGAAACTCGATTCGAGCGTTACGACGGCGCCGTTCTCGAACCGGATCATTCCAACGGCAAAGTCCTCAACCGTGAAACGGTCTCGATCGTAATCGCCCCAGTAGTTCCAAAGCGAAGGATCCTTGCCCAACTGCTGCCAAGTCTTTCCACTGGCGGAAACGGGTTTCGGGTAGCCCATGGCAAAGAGCGTGAAATCAAGGATATGAACTCCGATGTCGATCAGCGGTCCGCCGCCCTGCTTCTCTTTGTCGGTGAAGACTCCCCACGTAGGCACTCCACGACGACGCAGCGCCATGGCTCGCGCGTAATAGACCTCGCCCATGCGACCGGAGTGAACGTAGTCGCCCAGAAACTTCCCGACGCTGGAGAATCGGTACTGCAAGCCGATTTGGAGCACCGCTCCGCTCCTCTGCTGGGCCGCGAGGATCTCCTTGCATTCTGCGGCATTCATCGCCATCGGTTTCTCGAGCAAAACATGCTTGCCCGCCTCGAGAGCAGCGATCGCGGGCGCCTTGTGCTCCCGGTTCGGCGTGGCGATGCTGACCGCCTGAACATCCGGCCGCGCGAGCAACTCCCGGTAATCCTCGTACGCTTCCCCGATCCCGAATCGCTCGGCGACCTCTCTCGCGCGCGCTCCGTCCACGTCGGCGACAGCAACAATCTCGCACCGGTCCGCACAGGCCAGGTAGCCGGGAATGTGCGTGGATTGCGCGATGCCGCCCGCGCCAATGATGCCAATACCGATTTTCGCCATCGCGCCTACATGCCGCCCGCGACCGGCTCTTTCTTCACCACGCCGACGCGGCCACTGACGTAGGCGATGACGTTGCCCTCACCGGGGAACTGCATCGGATCCTCGAGCATCCACGTGTTCTCTTTGTTGCGTATCTCGTCCAGCGACTTCCCAGCCAACGCGTAATTGTAGAGGATCGGCCCTTTGCCGTCATTTCGCACCCAAACCTTGTCGAAGGCGGTGAGCTCGTCGCTGTTCTCGCTGAAAGCCTCTACCTTCTTTCCGAAGTGCTCGGAAAGAAGTTTCTTCAGGTCCAGCCCTGTCCGCACGTCGGGAAACTTACCGGTCTCCTCCACGTAGGCGAGCAGATACTTCGCCGCGGCCTCCACCCTCTTCATCGCCGCGGGCGAGCCGAGATCCGTGATTGGATCCTGGATCTGCCGCGTGTTCGGCGGTACGTATTCCGCCTCTTTCTTGCCGCAACCTACCGCTACGGCGCAAACCACTGCAAGAACGAAAACGAAAATCCTACTCATGAGCTCCTCTCCTTGTGAGAATACCTTCCGAAACTCCATTTCGTTCCGCGGGCTCTCGGAACGCCGGTAGCGCGAGAGCCATTGACCCCGCGACCCTATCACAAGGTATCCTTTATGCCATGCCGATCTACGCCTACGAGTGCAGGTTCTGTGGATCTACCCTCGAAGTGGAGCAAAGGATGACGGACAAGCCGCTTTCGGGCTGCCCCAAGTGCAAGAAGCGCAACGCGCTCATCCGACTGGTGCAGCCTGTCGCCGTGCATTTTCACGGATCGGGCTTCCATGTCAACGACTACGCGAAGTCCGGGGACAAGCCCAAGAAAAGCGAAAAGGCCAAGACTTGAGGCACGAACGCCGATTCCTGCGCGTGCTCGCAGGACTGAGCCGACCGCGAACGTGTAAACTGCCCGGCTGATGCCGGACCTTCTCAAGACCCCGCTTCATGCCGAGCACCTCGCGTTGGGCGCACGCATGGTCGAGTTCGCCGGATGGGACATGCCCGTCCAGTATTCCGGCGTCATCCAGGAAGCCAAGGCCGTGCGCGAAGCCGCCGGCATGTTCGATGTCAGTCACATGGGCCGAACCCGCCACCGCGGAGATTCGGTCGTTCCCTTTTGGGATTTTCTCGCCACCAACGACATTCAGAAGCTCACGGACGGCGCCTCGACTTATTCCCTTCTTTGCTATCCGGACGGTGGGTGCGTGGACGATATCATCGTCTACCGCATCCGACAGGACGAACTGTACGTCGTCATCAACGCCGCGAACCGCGAGAAGGACATCGAATGGATGCGCCAACACAATGACGGCGGCGTCGAAATCGTGGACGAGACGTTCGAGTCGGCCATGATCGCGGTTCAAGGCCCCAAGGCCGTCGAAATCGTGGAAGCCCTTGCGGATGCGCCGGTCAGTCAAGTGGAGAGATTCCATTCCGCCACGTGCGACGTCGCCGGCGTCCCTGCCTTTTTGGGAAGAACCGGTTACACGGGTGAGGATGGTTTCGAGATCATCGTTCCTGCGAGCCAGGCTGCGGTCGTTTGGAAGGCGCTCGTAGACCAAGGCGTTACGCCCTGCGGACTCGCATCCCGAGATGTCCTGCGCGTCGAGGCTGGGCTGCCGCTATACGGTCACGAACTCTCGCCGACGATCAATCCGATCGAAGCCGGACTGGGGTGGGTCTGCAAGAAGGAGCGCGACTACGTCGGCAAAGAGGCTATTGACGCCATGCGCGCGAGCGGGCCGCCGCGGAAGCTCGTTGGGATCCAGATGCTCTCCCGCATCGTCCCCAGGGAAGGCTACAAGGTCTTCCGCGAGGGCGAAGAGATCGGTGTTGTCTCCAGCGGTGTGTTCAGCCCTCTGCTGGATTGCGGAATTGCGTTCGCTTTCATCCGCTCCGAACACGCCACACTCGACTCGGATTGCGAGGTCGAAGTCCGCGACAAGAAGCACCCCGCGCGAATGGTCAACAAGCGATTCCTCCAAGCCGCGAAAGGGAACTAACGCAGGTCTGCCTCTTCCGACAAGGCCCTGGCGATGACCCACCCGCATTGCTCGAGGATTCTACGCGCCGTCTCCGCATCCACCCGCCGCTGAGTCATGACGATGCGGATGGCTCGTTGGCGAAGTTTGTCGCTTACCGGCGTCATGTGCGTCATCACATCGGCTTCGACGCGCCCGCACATCGCCATCGCACCCAGCGAGATGATGTTCAAAGCGATCTTCTGCGCCGTGCCAGCCTTCATCCTCGTCGAACCGGCGAGGATCTCGGGCCCCGTGTCGAGGACGACGGCATGGTCCGCGAGATGTACGAGCGGGACGTGTGGGTTGTTCGCGATGCCGATGGTGAAGATGTTTCGCTCCTTCGCCAGCTCGATCGCCGCCAGCACATAGGGCGTCGCGCCACTCGCCGAGACTCCGATCACGAGATGGGGAGATTGCGCGCCGGGCGGCGCCGCTTCGGCGTGCAAGGGCATTTCGCCCGGCCCGATGTGGCGCAGGACGTTGTCTAAGTCTCTGCGCGCTTGCTCACGGTTGTCTTCCGCCCCCTCTGCGGAGCGCATGAAAGCGCCGCCCGCAACGAGTGCGACGAACCTTTCCGGCGCCACGCCGAACGTCGGGGGCATCTCGGCGGCGTCCATCGCGGCGATCCGTCCACTCGTCCCAGCGCCGACGTAGATCGTAGTTCCGCCACGGTCGTAGCAGCGGGCCACCTCTTCGATGGCGCGCACGAGAGCGTCTGCGGCGTTCGCCACCGCACGGGCAGCCTCATGACTCTCTTCCGTCACGATTTGGACCAACTCTCGAGGAGAGATCTTCGTGAGGTCCAACCTACGCGGATGGTGTTCTTCCGTTCTCATTTTTCGATCAACCTGCCTGCCAGTCTCGCCGCGCCCAACACGGGGGCGGGCGGCTCGAAATCCAAAATCACATCGTCGGCGTCTACCCAGAACCGAACCTGGTCGGCGAACGCGTGACACAGAACGCTGTGCTTCCACACGCCGCCGTGGCACGCGACACGAATCCGACGTACTTCCACCGGCAGCTGCTCTCTTATGTGCACCGCTAAGAGATGCGCCAACTTGCCCGCGTGCACTTTTAGCGCCTTGAGGGCGTAGAGCGCTCCCTCGCTGGCATCCCCCGCAAACGCAGGCAACAGACTTGCCACGCGTCTTGCGATATCGCCACTCCCGTAGAGGTTTGCGATGATCTCCGTTCGCTTGAGCGTCCCGAACGCGCCCTCCACGGCCTCGCGCAGGCGTGAAGAGATGTCGTCTTCAGGGTCGTCCAAGTAGTGCAGCAACGCCTCCCGCCCGTACTGGAAGGCGCTCCCCTCGTCGCCGAGCACGTACCCCCTTCCGCCGGACTTGGCAATCGAGCCGTCCGGCCGCCGGCTGCAGACTACGCTGCCCGTGCCCGCAATCAGGCAGACGTCCGCGCCATCGGAGGCCTCGAGGGCGGCTTCGTAGTCCGGAACGACGAACACGTCCTCGCCTTGGAAACGCTCCGCCAAGAGTTGAAGAGCCTGATCTCGGTGTCCCTCGCTCACCATCCCGGCGAAAGCGCCGCAAACCGCGTCCGCCTCCGGGCAGCCCTCGAGCGCGTCGCTCAAACTCGTTCGCAACTGGTCCAGGTGGCCCCAAGCGATCTGCGCCGAGCCTGCTTCGCCCGACCAGATTTCACGACCGTCCTCCAGCGCAACGGCGCGGACCGTCGTTCCGCCACAATCTATCCCGACCACCCGGGGCATACTTCAATTATGCACGGATGAAGCGAATTCCGGGATGAATCAGAAGACGAAAAGCGCCCCAGCCCTCGCAATCCTCGGCCCAACCGGCGCCGGCAAGAGCGCATTGGCCGAGGCTCTCGCAGAACGGCTCGATTGCCGAATCCTCAACGCCGACGCGTTCCAAATCTATCGCGGCTTCGACATCGGAACAGCCAAGCCCCGCCAGCGCGACCGCTACGAGCTTCTCGATATCCTGGAGCCAACGGAGACATTCTCCGTGGGAGAGTTTCTTCGCCGCGCCGTGCCGCTTCTCCACCGTGACTGGACAGCCGGGCGCCCGACTATCGTCTGCGGAGGAACCGGGCTGTACGTACGAGCGCTGTTCGAGAATTACCAGGGCTTGGCTCCACCGGCCCCGCCCGACCTTCGAGCGCGCCTGACTCAGGAGGTTCGCGAGTGGGGGATTGAGGCGTTTTCGGCCCGTTATAGGCTGAATCTGGAATCCCTCCCGCTTCCGGACCGAGCCAATCCTGTACGAGTCGTCCGAGCCGTCGAGCGCATATTGATCGCGAAAGACGAGGCGGCGATCCCGGAGCTTCCCTGGCACGCCCGACGCTTCAAGTTCGCCCTCGAAATGGACCGTGAGGCGCTGAAGAGGCGATTGGCCCAGCGACTGGACGCCATGCTCGCGGAGGGGTGGGTGGACGAGGTGAAAGCGCTTCTGCGCGCCTATCCGCCGGACGCGCCTGCGTTTCGCAGCATCGGGTACGCCCAGATCATTGAGGTCGTGGAGGGCCGCAAGTCCCTGGAACAGGCGCGAGAGGAGATTCTGACAAAAACATGGCAATACGCTCGGCGGCAGCTCACCTGGCTCAAAAAGGAACCGAATCTGGTGTGGATCGCCGGCAACGAGACGATTGACCAGCAAGTTCAGGCCGTATACGGGTATATCCGCAGAGCGGAGGGTTAAAAACCATGGGTCGTCCAATCAACGTACAAGACTCATTTTTGAATCAAGTGAGAAAGGAAGAGGTGCCGGTGACGATCTATGTCATGGGTGGTGTGAAGCTGACCGGCATCGTCCGGGGGTTTGACGCTTTCACCGTCCTGCTCGAGAGCCCCGGTAGGCCGGCGGAACTCGTCTACAAACACGCGATCTGCGCCATCCTCCCGGCCAAGGAGCTTCCCAACAGCGGTCTCGCCGTCGTGAGGGAAAAAAGCCCAGAGGTGACCGAACCACAAGCATGAACGGAATCCCCTTCGTCAAGATGCACGGCTGCGGCAACGACTTCATCCTGGTGGATGCCTTCGAAACGCCGCCGCCAGCAAACCTGGAAGCTCTGGCCCGCAGGGTCAACGACCGCAGGTTCGGCATCGGTGGCGACGGCTTGATCCTGGTCCTCCCGGGCGCGCGCCTCCCCTTCCGCATGCGGATGTTCAATCCTGACGGGTCGGAAGCCGAGATGTGCGGAAACGGGATCCGCTGTTTTGCGAAGTTCGTGCACGAACGCGGCTACGCCGAGGGACCGGAGATCCCTGTAGAGACGGGAGCTGGCGAGCTCAAGCTCGTCCTCGAAGGCGAGGACGTCCGTGTGGACATGGGAATCGCCCGAACGAAGAAGGGCGAAGTTCCGGTCGCGGGTCCGCCGCAAGAGGAAGCGAGGGATATTCCAGTGACGCTCGACGGACAGCAGTACCGAGGCTTCGGCGTCAGCATGGGCAACCCGCACTTCGTAATCCCTGTCGAAGATGTCGCATCCGTTCCGCTCGCTGAATGGGGACCGCGGCTCGAGCGTAACTTCGAGCTATTCCCGAATGGCGCAAACATCCACTTCGTCCAGGTCCTTGGCGCCGAGGAGATCGTCCAGCGAACGTGGGAGAGGGGCGCTGGAGCGACGCTTGCCTGCGGGACTGGTGCCTGCGCCTGCGTCGTCGCATGCTCCGAATTGGGATTGACTTCCCGAAACGTTCTCGTGCACCTGCCTGGCGGCGATCTGCGCATCGAGGTGGAAGAGAGTCGGCGTGTCTGGATGATCGGCCCCGCCGAGGCCGTGTATGAAGGCACCTGGACGGACGAGTTAGGCCGCCTCGCCAGCGAGATCGTTTAGATACTGAGCGAAACGGAATCGCGTGGTTCCCGAATAGTCGAAGAACTCGATTCCAAGGAACTCATCGTCCGCCCGCGTGACGATGCCCGTGAAGCGGAACTCCTCGCCATCCGGAGGGAAGAGGCTCACGGCCATGAGCGTGCCCGGAATGACCGGGGCTTCCGTCCGCACTTTGCACCCCACCATGCTGACGTCGAGCGTCTCACAGTCGAACGCCTCGAAGATCGGCTCGCCTGCGCCGTCCGCGACCATCGTCAGTTTGGCCGGCATGGAGACCGAGTACCGAGGAGCGCGCCGTCGGTCCACAGCCTTCCAGGAAAGCCCGTCCAAATGAAGCACGAGACTGAGGCCGTAGCGGCCGATTTCGCTAATAATCGCCTCCGAGTGCTGGCTGTCGCCGCCGTTCTTGTACACGAGGTTGACCCGGTCGCCGGTACGGATCCTGGCCAACTCGTCCGCTGCGCCGAGCACGACGAGCGGCTCGACCTGCTCCACCTTGACCGCATGGGCCGTCGAACCGCGGTCCGTTGTCACTACCAAATAGAGCGTGTCGCCCACTTGAAACATCTGGTTCTTCAGGGAGCGCTTCCCTGCCTCTCTAAGATTGTCGGCTCTCGTCCTCTGCCTCTTTAGCCTCGGAGGCTTCCGGCGCGACGACTTCGGCCCGCTTGCGGAGAAGTACGGTCAACGCATATTCGGCCTCCTTCAGGCGGAACAAACGACCCAAGTACAGATAGGCCCAGAAACCCGCCAAACCTCCGAAGAAGAGGCGAAGCCCAGATGCAAGATTGTTGTAAATCCCCTCGCCTGGCGGAATCAGCGACGCCAACCCGTAGCCCGCCCCGGCCGAAATGACCGCTAATAGGGCGGAGAGCGGAACGAGACGAGCCAGCGCCTTGCCGTCAATCCTGCCCAGCTGCCATCGAAGGCCAACGAGCATCAAAACGAACAGCAGGATGGCGGCCAGCGACGAAGCCAACGGCAGCCCCCGATAACCCAATCCAAGCTCGGGGGTCGTCAAGAAAAAGCACAGTCCGAAGAAGACCGCCGTCGTCAGCGACCCGAGCAGAACGGGCGTCCACGTATTGCGGATCGCAAAGTAGGCGCGCATCAGGACCGGGTGAGCGCACCAAGCAAAGATCCCGATGCTGAACATCTGAAGGCCTCGGGCCGTGAACTCGGTGTGCTCGGGAGTGAACTTCCCATATTCGTTGAGTACGCGAACGATGTCGAAGCTGAAGAAGAACATCGCAGCGGAGACGAATATCGTAAGGTAGAGTACGGTCTGTAGGGTCCTGTTCAGAACAGCCAGAAACTCTTCGCGCTTGCTCAAAGCGTACAACGTGCTCAGCGTTGGGAACACCGCGATTGCGAAACCCTGGCCCAAGATCCCGAGAGGCGCCTGCATGAGGCGATTGGACAGCTCCAGATCGTTGATGATTCCCGCCTGAAAGTGGGAGGCAAACCCACGCATCACGATGGTGTAGATGCCGGGAAGGCTGAGCCCGAGCACGACCGGCAGCATCAGCCGAAACACAGCCACCACCCCCGGATGCCGAAGGTTGAGCTCGAACCGATACTTGCCTCCGAATCTCGGTAGCAGGATCACCGGAATGACTAAGTTTCCGACCAAGGCCCCCAGCAGCGCGCCCCAAGCAAGCCCGAAGACGGGGACGGGGACGAAGTGCGCGATCACGAGCGCGCCGCAGATGATGCCCACGTTATAGAGACTCGGACTCAACCCGGGAATCAGAAAGTGGTTCCGCGCGTTCATCGTCCCGAACATCAGCCCGCCCAAGAAGAAACCGAATTGCGCAGGTAGAAGGATCCGAGCCATGGCGACCGTGAGCGGACGCGTCTCGTCCGGAAGGCCCGGCGCCGTCCACCGCACCAGTGGCTCCGTCCAGATTGACGCGCCAATCACGAACAGCAAAACGATCAGACCCATTAGCGTGGCGAGCGTGCTGAAGATGCGCCAGGCTTCTTCCTCGTTGTCCTTGGCAAGGTATTCGGAGAAGACGGGAATGAAGGCGCTGCTCAACGCCCCTCCAGCAATCAAGAAGAAGAGCAGGTCCGGAATCGAGAACGCCGCTCGATAGGCGTCAACGTACTGGTTACTGCCGAAGACGATCGAGATCACCGTGTCTCGGACTTGGCCGAGCACACGGCTCAACAAAAGAAGAGCGGCCATCAGGGCGCTTGCCTTGGCGACGGTCGCTGATCCTGATGGCCTGCTCAATCCAACGTTGGGGTCGGTATGGGTTTAGCCGCCGATGGCTCGGTCGAGCATAGCGGCGATCTGCTCCTTCGGGGCGGCGCCGACCATCTGGTCCACAACCTGGCCTTTCTTGAAGACCAGCAGCGTGGGGATGCTCACGACGCCATACCGCACCGCAAGTTCGTTCTCGGAGTCCACGTCCACCTTGTAGACCTTGGCTCGGCCGGCGTACTCACTCGCGAGAGCCTCGACCGAGGGGCCGATGGCCTTGCACGGACCGCACCATTCTGCCCAGAAATCTACGAGGACAGGAACGTCGGATTGGAGAACTTTCGTGTCGAATTCAGCCGTCGTAACGGCAAGATCAGATGCCATGTTTGAGTAAAACCTCCTTTGGGAATGTGTTCCCAGGTTACCTTCTGGCTTACCAGCCGCGCAAG